>NZ_LKIC01000013.1:0-72733 GCF_001482475.1 Bacillus sp. G1(2015b)
TCGATCCCGCTAGGCTCCACTTTTTAAAAGATTGTTTTGATCATGGCGGTGTAGCTCAGCTGGCTAGAGCGTACGGTTCATACCCGTGAGGTCGGGGGTTCGATCCCCTCCGCCGCTATAAAGGACCTTTAGCTCAGTTGGTTAGAGCAGACGGCTCATAACCGTCCGGTCGTAGGTTCGAGTCCTACAAGGTCCACCATCTATACGGAGGAATACCCAAGTCCGGCTGAAGGGATCGGTCTTGAAAACCGACAGGGGTGTCAAAGCCCGCGGGGGTTCGAATCCCTCTTCCTCCGCCATATTTTTTAAAAAACCATATCATCGCGGGGTGGAGCAGTTCGGTAGCTCGTCGGGCTCATAACCCGAAGGTCGCAGGTTCAAATCCTGCCCCCGCAACCAAAATGGTCCGGTAGTTCAGTTGGTTAGAATGCCTGCCTGTCACGCAGGAGGTCGCGGGTTCGAGTCCCGTCCGGACCGCCATTTTTCAAAAGAATACTTGGCTCGGTAGCTCAGTTGGTAGAGCAACGGACTGAAAATCCGTGTGTCGGCGGTTCGATTCCGTCCCGAGCCACTTTTATAACAAAATATTCATAGTATGGCGGTTGTGGCGAAGTGGTTAACGCACCAGATTGTGGCTCTGGCACTCGTGGGTTCGATTCCCATCAATCGCCCCATACATATTTTTGCGGGTGTAGTTTAGTGGTAAAACCTCAGCCTTCCAAGCTGATGTCGTGGGTTCGATTCCCATCACCCGCTCCATTTGTATATCTGTTCATGGGCCTGTAGCTCAGCTGGTTAGAGCGCACGCCTGATAAGCGTGAGGTCGGTGGTTCGAGTCCACTCAGGCCCACCATGATCTTCCGCAGTAGCTCAGTGGTAGAGCTATCGGCTGTTAACCGATCGGTCGTAGGTTCGAATCCTACCTGCGGAGCCAAATGGAGAAGTACTCAAGTGGCTGAAGAGGCGCCCCTGCTAAGGGTGTAGGTCGCGTAAGCGGCGCGAGGGTTCAAATCCCTCCTTCTCCGCCATTATTGTATGGCCCGTTGGTCAAGCGGTTAAGACACCGCCCTTTCACGGCGGTAACACGGGTTCGAATCCCGTACGGGTCATTTTTAAAAGAGATCTTGTCAAAGATCTCTTTTTTGTTTTCTTCAAAACGAAAGACCGCTATCATGGCAGTCTTTTTTTACATATTCATGGAATAGATCGTATAAGACAAGTATGTCGCAAAGAAGCCCCATAAGACATAAGGGATCAGTAAAATTGGAACGACTTTGCTTAGTTTACGTGAGACGATGACAAGTGCAAGTGCTGTCAGTGCAACGAGCAGGCAGTCGATCGTAGCCACAAACAAATCCTTTTGTGTAAATTGAAAAAAGCTAAAGGCTTGATTGAATACGTAATTTAAAAGGAAAAGAATCCAAAATGGTAAAGTGATTTTTTGGAATCCATATTTTCCATAAATGATCGCTGCGGACAATGAGATGAGTGCAAATAAGACAGCCCACACAGCACCAATCACACCGCCACCAGGTGTCCATTCTGGTTTATTTAATGCGTCATACCATTCTCTGTCGATGGGGAACAAAAATCCGGCAATAGAGAATAGTGCGTATGTAATAAAGAAGACGACAATCGCCCAAATGATACTTTTTCTAGCCATCAAGAATCTCCTCCAATCAAATTCACTCTTAAAGTGATTTCCCAATCATTACATGATATAAACATAAAGCCCCCAATATGAGGGGACTAATGATTTTCTTCTGTATAAGGTTCTTCCTCGTACGGTTTCAAGTCACCAAATACCGTCATGACACCTTCTTCGTCTAATGCTTCTTCATAGGCCTCGTGTGCTTTGTTCGGATACACCTTGCTTGCTTTTCCTTCAATATCAGCAGCTGCGAATCCTTCGTAGTCCTCCACATAATCTTCATCTTCTGATTGTGTATACACATCATCGTATGTCAAAGGTGGGAATTCCATATCAGACGGGGTATCAGAGTTTCCGTAGCGTTCTACGTCTTGGTAGGCATCCTCTCCGTCGTACGCAGCACTTTCTTCATTTTCAAATTGTCCAGCTGGCGGACTTAATAAATCCTCTTCAATCGGACGGTTTTGTGAAACGGTCTGTTCTTTTGAGTGCTCTGTGCATGTGACGGCAGTAGGCAAGGCTTCTAAGCGTTCCTTTGGAATAGGGGCCTTACAGACCTTGCATAGTCCATAAGAGCCGTCTGCAATGGCTTGAAGTGCTTCATCGATATCTAACATATGTTCATGTTCCAAGCTGTTTAAAGCAATATCTTTCCCACGCTCGAACAGCTCTGTCCCTTGATCGCCCGGGTGGTTATCATAGGCAGACAGTTCTCCGACTGAATCGTAAGGAAAGGATACTTTCTGTTCATCGTCATGGCTTTTGGCTTCAAGTTCTTTTTTTTCATCGAGAAGGCGCTGCTTCAAATGATGTAATTCGTCTTTTGACAACAAAGCGATCATCCTTTCATATCAAACATATTGTTAGTATGAGCAATTTTGTATGTAAGACTAGTTCCAATTTGAAGCAATTCCTAATTAAAAAAACGCCTGCGGCTGCAGGCGTTTTTTGTTACGCGATATAGTATTGTAAGATCAAGGCGATCGTCAGCAGAAAACCAAAAAATGTATTGGTTTGAGCTGTAGATTTCATGGCATTCATTAATTCAATCGGTTTTTCTTTTTGCTTAAACTCTTTAATGGCTGTATAGGCTTTTGGCACACTGAGTAAAACAAGAAGACTCCAAAGACCGACGATATCTGTGAAGATATAAACAAAAATGAGTACATATGATACCAAAAACATGGAAAGTAAAATGTTCACTGCAGCTTTGCGTCCAGCGAGAATGGCAAGTGTTCTTCGTCCATTTTCCTTATCCCCGTCTAAATCACGGATATTGTTCGACAGTAAGATGGCACCAACTAAAATAGAAATTGGTAGTGAGACGAGAACAGCTTTAGACGTCAGAGTGCCTGTTTGGATATAAAAACTTATCAGGATAATCCCTAATCCCATAAAAGCACCTGAAACAAGTTCTCCAAACGGTGTATATGCAATTGGTACAGGGCCGCCAGTATAGAAATAGCCTGCTGCCATACAAATAAGTCCTATTAATGCAATCCACCAGCTAGACATCATGCAAATATAGACCCCAAGTAATAAAGAAAGTGCAAATAGTGCATAAGCGAGGCTGAGGACTGTCTTTGGCTTCACACCGTTTCTTACAATGGCTCCGCCGATGCCGACAGATTTCTCGTTGTCCAGCCCGCGAACATAATCAAAGTACTCATTAAACATGTTTGTTGCGATTTGGATAAACATAGATGCAAACAGCATGGCTAAAAATAGCCCAACATGTATTTGACCACTTGGAAGTGCTAAAACAGTTCCTAAAGTAACGGGAATAAATGCCGCTGTTAGTGTATGCGGTCGTAGTAAATTCCACCAAATTCGCCAGTTTTTATCAGGCTTTATTGGTGAAAGCTGATCTGATATCGATTGATGCTGCATAAAATATACTCCTTTAAATAAAAAAATACGTACACGTCCAAATTCCAGTTTAGCAAAGTTCAAAAAGGTGTCAATATATTGATGCGATGAATCGGGAAAAAGATGTTTGCTAATCGTTGCCATATCGAAGGAAAGCTTGATTTTAGAACGGTCCTGCCATTTTGCTTTAGATGCTCTCGTTTCAATAAGCAAGAGCGAAAAAATCTTGAAAGCGTGATATAATAAGGATTCGAGGTTTTAGAAGCTGTTTTCTTTACTAAGTTCATCTGTTAAGGTTTATAATAGAAAAGCAGGTCATTCGACATATTCGAATGTTCATGTATTTTTTCATTATGTTTTTATTTTTTATGTAATTCATGGATTTTGGAGGAATGTATCATGGTGACAACAGTGCAAAGTACTTTCCGGCAGGAAGCGCTTGCGACATTAGAAGAAGCGAATAACGTCAACCATGCTGTTTTGATAAGCTACTCCAGAAGAGTTGACGATCTGGATCCTCTTGCCTTTTTCCAAAGCGGCGAAGCGGATTTTTTAGGCGAGCGGTTTTTTTGGTCTGATCCAGAAAGCCAAATGATATTTTCTGGACTTGGCAGAGCGGCCGTCATTAAATCATCTGAGCAAGGCAAGGAACGATTCGATATAGTCCATCAAGAATGGGAACAGCTCAAGCAGCACATGTTCCATTTTCATGATGAAAAGGAGTTAAAGCAAGCGGCTGTTGGTCCGCTTTTATTTGGAGGATTCTCGTTTGATCCGTATGAAGAGAAGGCGCGTCATTGGGAAGCATTTGGCGATGCTCATTTTTTTGTGCCATCGATCATGCTGACTGTCTCAAAAGAAGGCAGTTTTCTTACGATCAATGAGTGGAAGCAGGTGGACGGGAATGTTCATCAGCTTATTCAGGAATTAGAACAAAAAGCCTCTCGTTTCGAGACATTGCCAGTTCGGACTGGTGGACAAGCTGAACTTGTTCATGTGGAAGAGCTGGATGTGAAGGAATGGATGAAGGCGATCGAAGAAGCGACAGACCACATTCGTGCAAACGAATATGAAAAGGTTGTTTTAGCAAGAGAAGTCTTGCTTCACTATAAAAATCAAATTGAACTCGCTCCACTATTAGCGGAATTATTAAAGCATCAAACAACGAGTTATGTATTTGCGGTTGAACAGGGAAGACAAGCATTTGTCGGAGCCACGCCGGAACGCTTAGTGAAAAAAAGCGGCGGAGAGGTCTTTTCCTCCTGTTTAGCAGGTTCCATTGTTCGCGGAAAAGATGAAGCGGAGGATCACGCATTAGGCGAGGAACTGCTGCATGATGAGAAGAATTTGATTGAACATCAAATTGTTGTCAATATGATTGAGCAAGCATTTGAAGCGAATTGCCTTCACGTGCATAAACCAAATCAACCAAGTCTTTATAAAACAAAAAACATTCAGCATTTGTTTACACCGATTGTGGGAGAAATTAAAAGCAGCTGTTCCCTCTTTTCATTAATTGAGCAGCTCCATCCGACGCCGGCACTAGGCGGATATCCAAAGGAAATGGCGGTTGAAGTGATCCGTGAAATCGAACCGCTCAAGCGCGGCTGGTATGCAGCGCCGATAGGCTGGATTGATTCTCAGGATAATGGAGAATTTGCTGTAGCCATTCGGTCAGGTCTTATTGAGGAAGACCGTGTTCGTTTGTTCGCTGGATGCGGAATTGTAGAGGATTCCCTTGCAAAGCAGGAGTATGAAGAAACACAAGTGAAGTTAAGACCAATGCTGTCTGCTCTTGGAGGTCATCCTATTGAATAATCACATCATGACAACATATATAGGCAGATTGATGGATGAATTCGTCCAAGGTGGTGTGAAAGAGGCAGTTGTCTGTCCTGGTTCTCGTTCAACTCCGCTTGCGATGCTGGCCCTTGCTCATCAAGACATCCATGTTCATGTTTTAGTGGACGAACGGTCTGCTGCTTTTTATGCGCTTGGTCTTGCAAAAGCAAGTCAATCACCAGTGCTGCTTATTTGTACATCAGGTACGGCAGCTGCTAACTTTTATCCAGCCATTGTAGAGGCGCATTATTCTCGTGTACCTCTTATTGTTTTAACTGCTGATCGGCCGCACGAATTGAGGGAAGTTGGAGCACCTCAAGCGATTGATCAGCAATTCTTATTCGGTAAGTTTGTTAAATGGTTCACAGACTTAGCATTGCCGGAGGACAGTCAAACGATGTTGCGTTATGTTCAGGCGGCAGCTGCGAGAGCAAATCACATGTCGATGCAGGAGCCAAAGGGGCCTGTTCAGGTCAATGTACCTCTGAGAGAGCCATTGCTTCCTGATCTGTCTATTGATCCTTTCGCGCGAGAAAAAGAGGATACGAAAAAGGTATTAGCATCAGGTCAGGCTTCCCCTAATGATCAAGTGATGTCTGAAATCGTAACCGTCATGAACCAATCCTCAAAGGGACTGATTGTGGCTGGTGAACTTCATACACAGGAAGAAAAAGAGGCAGTTTTACGCCTTTCGAAAGCCCTGCATTTACCTATTTTAGCTGACCCACTTTCTCTTTTGCGCAACGGGCATGAAAATGAAGATCTCATTATCGATGCGTATGATTCTTTATTAAAAGATGAGGCATTACAGCAGCATCTCTTACCGGATATGGTCATTCGTTTTGGACCGATGCCTGTATCTAAGCCTTTATTCAAGTGGCTGGAAAAACATGCGGGAGTGAAGCAGATTGTTGTAGATGCTGCCGGAGGTTTCCGTGATCCTGGGTTAAGTGCTTCGTACGTTATAGAAAGTCATGTGGCTGCTTTTGTAGAAGCAGCATTAAATCAAGCAGTACAACGTAAAGAGACAAGTTTCTTAAACCGATGGCAGAATGCTAATTCATCATTTAGAACGCATGCAGCCCGCTATTCAGATGAGGATTTGTCCTTTGAAGGGAATGTGTACCGTCAGCTTCAGCACCTCTTGCCAAAAGAGAGTGTCCTTTTTATCGGAAATAGTATGCCGATTCGTGATGTAGATACATTTTTTGAAACTCAGTCCAAGCCTTTTCGAATGATGGCGAATCGCGGAGCAAATGGCATTGACGGTGTTGTGTCCACAGCACTTGGCACGTATGCAGCTTTGAAGCAGCCTGTCACTTTGGTCATTGGAGATTTATCATTTTACCATGATATGAACGGTCTGCTTGCAGCTAAGCTGATGGACATTCCGCTGACAGTTGTTTTGATAAACAATGATGGGGGAGGTATCTTTTCTTTCCTTCCGCAGGCGTCGGATGAACCGTATTATGAAAAGCTCTTTGGAACGCCGACAGGACTGAATTTTGAGTATGCATCGAGGTTATATGGGGGAACCTATTCGAAACCCGCAACGAAACAAGAGTTGCATGATGTGTATATGGCGCATATCGATGAACCTGGGCTTCATTTAATTGAAATTGAAACAGATCGTCATTCCCGTGTAGACAATCATCGTCAAATGATGGATGACATATTGGAAGAAGTGAAAAAAGAATGCCTTCTCTCATCATAAGAATGCGTGATGGGGTAGCGTACGAAGTGGTGGATCAGAACCCTTCGGCAGCAAATGCCACATTATGCTTACACGGCTTCACTGGAAGTGCTGCGTCTTGGACGTTCTTGAATGCTTATTTGGAGAACACAAGACTGATTCAGGTCAGCTTGCTCGGACATGGGCGTACGGACTCGCCAGAAAGTGTGAGAAGATATGCGATGTCTCAGCAGCTGGCAGATCTTGCAGAGATTTTAAACCAATTAAAGCTTCACAAAGTGAATATTCTCGGATATTCTATGGGAGGGCGTATTGCTTTATCATTTGCTGCTCGTTATCCAGATCGTGTCAACAAACTGATCCTTGAGAGCACGTCTCCAGGGCTTCGCACTTTTAAAGAGCGGATGGCAAGACTGAAGCAGGATCATCAGCTTGCCCAAAAAATCAGGCATGAAGGCTTAGTGAAGTTTGTGGATTTTTGGGAGAGCATTCCTTTGTTTGCTTCACAGAAAGCTTTATCGGCGGAAAAGCAGGCTCAACTGAGAGAAGGAAGACTGAAAGCCAATCCACTTGGGCTGGCTCGCAGCTTAGAAGGCATCGGAACAGGTTCACAGCCGTCTATTTGGAAGGCATTAAAGCATATTCATTTACCTGTTTTGCTCATTTGCGGAACGCTTGATGAAAAGTTCTGCCATATCGGCAAACGTATGCAGCAGGAGCTGAAAGGAAGTCAATTCATTTTGGCTGAGCATGCTGGGCATACAGTTCATGTGGAACAACCACATTTTTTTGGTAAAATAGTAAGTGAGTTTATTTTAGCGCAAGATTAGAGGAGGAAATATTGATGGCTATTGAATGGCAAACTGAGCGTCAGTATGACGAAATTTTATATGAAACGTATAATGGGATCGCAAAGATTACGATTAATCGTCCACACGTACATAACGCGTTTACCCCAAAGACTGTTAGTGAATTAATCGATGCATTTTCACGAGCTCGTGATAATTCAGAAGTTGGTGTGATCGTACTTGCAGGTGCTGGCGGAAAAGCATTCTGTTCTGGTGGAGACCAAAAAGTCCGTGGCCATGGCGGTTATGTAGGAGACGATCAAATTCCACGTCTAAATGTATTAGACTTACAGCGTTTGATTCGTGTCATTCCAAAACCGGTTGTTGCGATGGTTGCAGGTTATGCAATCGGAGGCGGACACGTTCTCCACATAGTATGTGATCTGACAATTGCAGCAGATAATGCGATTTTTGGACAAACAGGTCCAAAAGTAGGCAGCTTTGATGCCGGTTACGGTTCAGGCTACCTTGCACGTATTGTAGGTCATAAGAAAGCAAGAGAAATCTGGTACTTATGCCGTCAATACAATGCACAAGAAGCGCTTGATATGGGACTTGTTAACACAGTTGTCCCATTAGATCAGCTTGAAGAGGAAACAGTAAAGTGGTGTGAGGAAATGCTAGAAAAGAGCCCGACTGCTTTACGATTCTTGAAGGCTGCATTTAACGCAGATACGGATGGATTAGCTGGAATTCAGCAATTTGCAGGAGATGCGACACTTCTTTATTACACAACAGATGAAGCAAAAGAAGGACGCGATTCCTTTAAGGAAAAACGCAAGCCGGACTTCGGTCAGTTCCCGCGTTTCCCTTGATTCAATGATATTAATGAACAACAGCTTAGTGCATCAGACTAAGCTGTTTTCTTTTACGAAAAGGAGGTGTCTCATGATGAAGCAACCTAATTGGCTGCTGCACCGTGCCTATTTAACACCAGATCGAGTCGCGCTTATTTATCAAGAGAAAGAGTGGACATTTCACGAATTAGCTCAAGAAGCGGACGAGCTTTCAAATAGACTTGCACAGGCATCATTGAAAAAAGGGGAAACGGTTGCGCTTTTGATGAACAATCATCCTCACATGGTGATGCTTGTACATGCATGTTTTTTATTAGGAGTAAAAATCGTGCTATTGAATAATAAGCTGACAAAAGCTGAAAGGCGCTATCAGCTAGAAGATGCAAAAGCAGCGGCGTTATTAACGGAATCTATTTATGCAAGCGATCATAAGGGGGATTTACCCGTTTATACAATGGAAACTTTACCTCAACCAGGGAAAGGCCATGAAAAAAAGATCGAGAGCGAATTTGATTTGAATGAAACAGCAACCATCATGTATACATCTGGGACAACAGGACGTCCAAAAGGTGTAGAGCAAACGTTTGGCAATCATTTTCATAGTGCTGTTTCCTCTGCATTGAATTTGGGTCTCAGAGAGGATGACCGCTGGCTCATTGCCCTGCCTCTTTTTCATATTAGCGGTTTATCTGCCTTATTTAAGTCTGTAATCTATGGAATGACAGTCGTGCTTCATCAGAAGTTTGACGTTGATGAAGTAAAGGATTCTATTGAACGGCATCGTGTGACGATGATTTCTGTTGTGCAGACGATGTTATCTCGTTTATTAAGCAGACTAGAAGAATGTCCGTCTTCTTTGCGTTGTCTTTTATTAGGCGGAGGACCTGCGCCTTATGCGATGCTCCAAGAAAGCAAAGAGAAGGGCTTTCCTGTCTTTCAATCGTACGGTATGACGGAAACCTGTTCACAAATTGTGACGCTTGCACCTGAATTTAGTGTAGAGAAGCTTGGGTCAGCGGGAAAACCTCTTTTTGGGTGTGAGCTGAAAATTCAAGATGGTGATCGCATTTGCCGTCCTTTTGAGCATGGCGAAATTATGGTGAAAGGTGCAAATGTGATGAAAGGATACCTTTACCGTGAAGAAGCGACCGCGGCTGCCTTTCATGAGGGCTGGCTGAAGACGGGTGATATTGGCTATGTGGATGAGGAAGGGTTCTTATTTGTGCTTGACCGCCGTTCAGATTTGATTATTTCTGGCGGAGAAAATATTTATCCTGCGGAAATTGAAGCGGTGCTGCTAACACATCCGCATGTAAAGGAAGCCGGAGTAACGGGTATGTATGATGATAGATGGGGAGAGGTACCGGCTGCTTTCCTTGTAACAGATGATAAGATACCGGAGAATGAGCTCTATGCTTTATGTGAGTCGCATTTAGCCAAATATAAATGGCCCGCCGCTTTTCACTTTGTGAACGAGCTGCCAAGAAATGCGTCGAATAAATTGCAAAGGCACAGACTCAGATCAAAGGGGTTTTCAAATGATTCAAATTGAACGAGTAATTTTATATCATGTCACGATGAAGCTTAAACAACCATTTACAACAAGTCTTGGAACCATTTCAGAGCGTGAGTTTATTATTGTTGAAGTAAAAGACCAAACAGGACTAACTGGATGGGGAGAGGTATCTGCTTTTTCTTCTCCGTGGTATACAGAAGAAACAATTGAGACTTGCTATCATATGCTGAGGGCTTTCTTTATCCCGAACGTGCTGACACGCACCTTTACACATCCTTCAGAAATACCGGACAGTCTGTATCAATTTAAAGGCAATAGGATGGCCAAAGCAGGCATTGAAGCGGCTGTTTGGGATATTTATGCGAAGCGTGAGAATAAGTCTTTACGCGATGTATTAGGCGGCACAAAAGATAGAATACCATCTGGTGTTGTGGCGGGGTTAGGCCCTATTGACGATATGCTTGAGCAAATTCAGCAATTTGTTGATCAAGGCTATCAGCGGGTGAAGGTGAAAATTAAACCAGGACAAGATATTGGACTTCTTCAAAAGATCAGAGAGTCTTTTCCTGAGCTGCCATTAATGGCAGATGCAAACTCTGCTTATGAATTAAAAGATATTAGCAAGCTCAAGCAGCTCGACGATATTCGTTTATTAATGATTGAACAGCCTTTAGCTGCAGATGATATTGTGGACCATCGCCATTTGCAAAAGCATTTAAAAACGCCGATTTGTTTAGATGAAAGTATTTGTTCTTTAGATGATGCCAGAAAAGCTGTAGAGCTTGGCAGCTGTCAAATTATTAATGTGAAGCCTTCACGAGTTGGCGGACTGACAGAGGCGCTTAAAATTCATACGTTCAGTAAGGAGCATCAAATTCCGTTATGGTGCGGGGGGATGATTGAAACAGGTATTTCCCGCGCGCAGAACGTGGCACTTGCTTCACTTCCTCAATTTACAATTCCCGGTGATATTTCAGCTTCGTCAAAATTTTGGGAGCAGGATATCATTTTTCCTGAAATTAAGGTTGAAAATGGATTTATTGAGGTGCCTCGCTCGCCAGGAATGGGCGTGGAAGTTGATTACCAAGCGCTCCGTTCGTTTTCAGATAAAATCGACGTGTTTACAAAACATGATTTTGTGAGATAAAAACGAAGAAATCACCTTTTGCTTATCCAATAGAATGGATGTATAGTGAGGGAAAGTTTTTCCTTCCTGTCTGAACAAAAAGAAAGAGCGGTTCACCGCTCTTTCTTACTCTTCTACCAGCTCGTTGTCATAAGCAAGCTGTCCGATATACTGATGCATTTCATTGGGCATGTTTGCTGCATGTCCATATTCATAATCCCAAAGGTTTAAAAAGGAGTGAGCGGCTTGATGGAATGCGGCTTCATCCGCGTCATGAATTTCGTCAAAAAACGTTTGAAGCAACCGATCGTGTTTCAAATTGAAGCGCCTCCTTTAATGAGACTTAAAGATCTTGTGGTTTAAACGTTTTACAATCCGTTTCTTCACTTTTCTCAGCCGTATTTCCTGTGTGGCTGACGACATAGATTGCATCTGCACCACAGCGGTTTCCAGTATTCCAATAGGAACAGTTATTGACTTCACAAAGGATTTTTTGACTCATACAGATGACCTCCTTTTGAGTATGTCTTTCATCTATAATGTAACCGAAATGAAGCTCGTCCATTCATGTTAATCTTCCTGACGAATATAGCGCTTATCCTTCATAAATAATTTCCAGAAGAAATAGAACCCAGGAAATAAGATGATAAAACCTACAATATAGGTGATAAATAATGCCCTAAATGTGACAGGGTCTGTAAATCCAGACATGATTGTAATATCTGGATAGGCCATGTAAGGCAAGTGAGCACGTCCGTACACGTAGCTTGCTAAGAAATATTGAATGGTAATCGCAATGACGGCAAGGCGTGGTCTCCCTTTCCGATGCTTAAAACGGCTGTTTGGTAAAAATAGAGCTAGTCCTGCTAGCAGGAACATTAGGAGAGATACAAGAAGAATAGGGATGTTCTGCATCATTTTTGTGAACAGCCAATTCGCCTCGCTTCGTAATGTCAGCATGATAAAAAAGGCCATCATGAGTGAAAGTGGACCTGTAATGAGCGCCCCTCTTCTATAAATGCTGTAAGCTTCATCTTCATTAGCTACATTAGAGAAATCAGCTAAAAGCAAGGACGAAAGAAAAAGGGTGCTGAAGATGGCAAAGCCGACAAAAGAATAAACATTTGCACTTGTAAAAACCAGTCCAAGATCTAAAGAGTAGACGTTGTTCTCCTGAAAGATAAATCCACCATGGGTAATTGGGAGAACCATGATCAGGATGGACGGAATGATAAAGCCGCTGATCCCTGAAATATAAGTCACCGCTTTTCGGTATTTCTTAGGCAGTGAATGAGAAAACACGAGAAACCCGCTTCGTAGTGCAAGAAGCAATAAGATGATGCTGCCGGGTATTAATAAAACGGTACCAAGTACAAAGGTCGCACCTGGAAACAGGCTGAACAATGCGACAACGATGGCCACAATAAAGACGTTTGTCACTTCCCAAGTTGGAGAAAGATACTTATTCGCGATATTAGCTGCCTTTGTTTGTTCTCTATTCATATAAATCATCGACCAAAATCCTGCGCCGAAATCCATTGATGCCATCACTGCATAGATAAAAACGAATCCCCATAAGATGGTGATTGCAATGAGCGCATCAGTTGTAACATCCATTTGCATCAAGATCGCTCCCTTTTTAAGATTCTGTTAACCGTAGGTCTTCTTCAATCGTATGTTTCCTAAAGTAGTACGTCAGCACAATAACGGTTGCTATGCCTAAGATGAGATAGACAATGGCAAAAAGGATAAAAAGTGTCCCGATCGAGCCAGATGATGTGACAACCTCCGAGGTTTTGAGCATTCGATAAATGACCCATGGCTGACGGCCTGTACAAGCAAAGATCCAGCCAAATTCAATAGCCAAAAGGCTAAGAGGCCCGCCGAATAAGTAAAGAAAAAGAAGCCACTTCGGAAATTTTTCACGTTTTAAAATTTTACGGTAAAGCAGTGCCAATACCGCAAATAGAATGAGCACCGATCCAATAATGACCATGCCGTTAAATAATGTGTGTATAAATAAAGGCGGCCACTCGTCACGGGGAAAATCATTTAAACCTTTGACCACCGTATCGAAGCTATTTCCTGCGAGAAAACTAAGCGCCCAAGGAATTTCGATCGCACCTTTAATTTCCTGCGAATCAGCATCCGTAAAACCACCTATTGCAAGAGGCGCATGTGATTGCGTTTCAAATAAACCTTCAGCTCCAGCCAGCTTTTCAGGCTGATATTCATACAGAAGCTGAGCAGATTCGTGGCCATTTAAGGCTGTGAGAAAAGAGAAAAGTCCTCCTACAATGAGTCCAAGAAAAAGGGCTTTTCGATGAAATGTATAGAGCTTCTCATTTTTTTTAGTTTTGAGCATTTTAAAAGCTGCAACGGAAGCAATGACAAAAGCACCTGTTGTAAAAGCAGACAGCACAACATGTGTAGCAGTCACAGCAAAGCTTGGATTGAAAAAGGCCTTCCAAGGCTCGATGTTTGTGATTTCTCCATTCACCATCTGAAAGCCAGCAGGTGTCCCTTCAAAAGCATGTACGTTTGTAATCAGAATCGCTGATGCAGCTGCACCAATGACGATAAAAATAACCGTAATGATGCGCATTGCATTTGATAGGCGATCCGCTGCGTACACATAAATAGACATAAATAATGCTTCTATAAAGAACGCATAGATTTCAATCTGGAATGGCAGTGACATGACTTTTCCGATAACCTCCATAAAACCTGGCCATAAAAGGGCAAGCTGCGTACCAGCAATAGTACCTGTTGGGATAGCGACCCCTAATAGAACAGCTTGTGCTTTTGTCCATCGCTTGGCCATGATGGCATAATGCGGGTCCTTTGTTTTTTGAAAGATGAGTTCAGCTAACAAAATCATTAGCGGGATGCCAACGCCAAGCGAGGCATAAATAATATGAAAGCCCATGGTTGTGCCGAACAGGCTTCTAGCTAAAACGAGATCAGTCAATTTTTTCTCCGCCTTTCTTATCGCTTCTCTTTTTCATGATGCTTATTATTCTCCACCATTTTTAGATTATTCTTCCTGACTAAGAAAGCTTGTTTTTTGACAAGTTGTATAAGAGGGAGTAGAATATAATTATAAAACGTAATCATTACGTTTTGATAACGAAAGGAGTTTTGACATTGAAAAGAGATATTCATCCAACCTCACATGAAGTTGTATTTATGGACGTAAACAGCGGTTACCGCTTCTTGAGTAAATCAACAAAGACATCAAATGAGACAGTAGAGTGGGAAGATGGGAAAACGTATCCTGTCATTAAAGTAGAAACAAGCTCTGATACGCATCCTTTTTATACAGGACGCCAAAAATTCGGAGAAAAAGGCGGAAGAGCCGAGCTGTTTAAGAAAAAATATCAAATGTAATCAAAAAAGCACGCCTGATAACGGTGTGCTTTTTTACAGCAAAAAACCCCGGCTGATAACCCGGGGTTTAAAAAAAGTATTAATCATTTAATGCGGTGTTTAAGGTCTTTAAGTTTTGTTTCATTAAGCTGACGTAGCTTTCGCCATTTTTGGCATCATCTTCAGTAATGGATTCTAGATTTTTAAGGGTTAAGCTTTTTGCCCCAATTTCACTGCGGATCGTATCTGATACTTTGCTGCTGACGTTGTTTTCAAAAATAACGTATTGAATGTGATGCTTTTCCGCTTTTTGTACAATGTTTTCGAGCTGCTTTTGTGATGGCTCTTCGGAAGCAGATAATCCTAAAACGCTGATTTGCTCAATGCCATAGCGCTTTTCCCAATAACCATAAGCTGCGTGAGAAACAAGAATTTCTTTATGTTTGGCTTTAGATAACGTTGTTTTGAATTCTTGATCAAGGGATTGTAAATCTTTTTTTAGATTTTCATAGTTTTTTGTGTATTCTTTTTTATGATCTGGATCTAATGAGACGAGTGTGTCTTTAATGTTTTTCGCCATTTGCTGCGCATAAACTGGGTCTAACCATGCATGAGGGTCTTTATCTCCGTGATCGTGCCCGTCATGGTCGTGGTCTTCACCTTCATGATCGTGATCTTCGCCTTCTTCATGTGCATGTTCTTCATTTGTCGATAACAATTTGATGCCTTCGGCTGCTTTGACTGTTTTCACACCTTGGTCTTTTAATGTGGCAGCAGTTTTGTCTGCGAATGCTTCAGCTCCTGTGCCGCTGTAGATAAAGGCATCACCTTCAGCCATTTCAACCATCGTTTTCGAACTTGGTTCAAAACTGTGTGCATCTGCATTGGCAGGATACACGCTCTGAGCATGAACGTGAGAGCCGCCAATTTTTTCAGTGAAATCTTGGATTGGAAAGATCGTGGTGTAAATGATTAGTTTCCCGTCTGCCTTTCCTTTTGAAGCATTAGTGCCCGCACTGCTTGAGCACGCGGCAAGGCCGATTGCGAATAAAGCAGCTGTTAAAATAAAAAAGATTTTTTTCATGTAGAAAATGTCTCCTCTCAAACTAATAGATAGAAATGATTACGATTTAATGTCCTGAGTTATTGTATCGTAATAATTACGATTTGAAAAGAGGAAAATAAAAAATTTTCGTCAGCAGATGTTTCCTCTAAAAAAATAAGCTGCAAAACGTGACGAAATTTCTTACATTGTGCTATATTTATTTTTAAAAAAAGATAAAGGAATGGACAAACGTATGAAACTTTTAGATGAAATCATCGAATATAATCAACAATTTATTGAAGAAAAGAAATACGAAGAATTTACAACAACAAAGTTTCCACAGAAAAAAGCTGTCATTCTATCGTGTATGGATACAAGACTTGTTGAACTGCTTCCGCGTGCAATGAACATGAAAAATGGCGATATTAAGATTGTCAAAAGTGCTGGAGCGCTTGTTTCTCATCCATTTGGAAGTATTATGCGAAGCATTTTAGTTGCTGTGTATGAATTAAATGCTGACGAGGTATATGTCATTGGGCATCATGATTGCGGGATGAGCAAAATTGACAGCCAGACACTTTTAAATAAAGCTGTTGAGCGTGGTATTCCAGAAAAGCGTATTGAAGTACTGGAATACTCAGGAATTGATTTTAAACAGTGGCTCAAAAGCTTTAGTTCAGTTGAAGAGAGCGTGAAGGACAGTGTGTCCGTAGTAAAAAATCACCCGCTTCTTCCATCAGATGTACCTGTACATGGGCTTGTCATTGACCCTGGAACAGGGAAGCTTGACTTAGTTGTCAACGGATATGAAGAAAAGTAAGTTACTTTTCCTTTTTAGGCGGAACAGGATCGATGCCGCCAGGGTGAAGCGGATGACATTTTAAAATCCGTTTTATGGTCAGCCAGCCGCCCTTGATCGCGCCATGCGTTTTGATCGCCTCAAGTCCATAGTTTGAGCATGTTGGATAAAACCGGCAGCTTGGCGGTGTAAGCGGGGAAATACATTTTTGATAAAAGCGTATCATGCCGATAAAAATTTGTTTCATAGAGGTTCCTCCTTGTCTGTCTTCCACAGTATAAGAAAAAAGGACAAGGAAGGAAAGTTTTATAAACTAAACTGGTCGGAGAAATATGTTATAATATAGGAAATTGCAATTATAGGAGTGGTGATTATGCCTTCAGTTGAAAGCTTTGAACTTGATCATAATGCTGTAAAAGCGCCATACGTTCGTCATTGCGGCGTTCATAAAGTGGGATCAGATGGGGAAGTAAATAAATTTGATATTCGTTTTTGTCAGCCTAACAAGCAGGCGATGAAACCTGATACGATTCATACATTAGAGCATTTGCTTGCGTTTAATATTAGAACACACTCAGAGAAATATGATCATTTTGATATTATCGATATTTCTCCAATGGGCTGCCAGACAGGCTACTATTTAGTTGTCAGTGGGGCACCAACTCCAAAAGAAATCGTTGAACTTCTTGATGCAACATTCAAGGATGCAGTTGAAGTAACTGAAATTCCTGCTGCAAACGAAGAGCAATGCGGCCAAGCGAAGCTTCATGATCTTGAAGGAGCAAAACGTTTAATGCGTTTCTGGCTTTCTCAGGATCAAGAAGAGCTTTTAAAAGTATTTGGTTAATAGAATGATGAACCGGACATTTAGATGTCCGGTTTTTTATTTGAATTCCAACAGTGATGTCAAAATAGGGGATATTTGTTAAAATGGACATGTCAGTAAAAGAAGGGGGAAACGCACGATGCGAAAAATGTTGGGAATGATTCTGATGCTCACGTTATTAAGTGCATGTGGAAACTCTGCAGCAAATAGCGGCAAAGGGGAAGTGCCTGAGCTATTAGAAGTAAAGCTTACAGGACCTGAGCAAGTGGAGAAAAATGAAAGCGTTATAGTAAAAGCAGCTGTCACATACGGTGATACGCCTGTTGATGATGCAGATGATGTTCAATTTGAAGTGTGGAAAGATGGCGACAAGGATAACAGCAAGATGATTCAGCCAAAGAAAGAAAACAAAGGTGTATACGAATTGCACACAGCCTTCAAAAAAGATGGCCTTTATATCATACAAGTCCATGTGACAGCTAAACAGCAGCATAATATGCCGAAAACGAACATCCACGTAGGTGAGGTGAAAAAAGAGAGTTCATCTACTGAAGATGAAGAAACGTCACATCATTAAAAGCGGTTTCATTTTGGATTAGGACGTTGGTTTGGTTCAGCATCTTGTGGTGAATCGACTTTATGCTTATATTCATAAGCCTTCGATGTCGTCCACAATGATAAAAAGACAACGATTGAGATAATGATAAAGCTGATAATCCCAAGTAACAGCATCTAACTCCCTCCTTATTTCCATATTAACATATATTTCATGCAGTCAAAATAGAAGAAATTGACGGCAGGTTTCAGTATAATAAGAAAAGGGTATTCTCATACTAAACGCAATTACATAAGGAGGAATAAACATGTCTGAAAATTTATTAAACGTTGTCAATAAACAAGTAGCTGATTGGACTGTGCTTTACGTGAAATTACATAACTATCATTGGTATGTAAAAGGGAAAGATTTCTTTACACTCCATGAGAAATTTGAGGAACTATATACAGAAACAGCTACATATATTGATGATTTGGCTGAGCGTATGCTTGCTTTAAATGGACAGCCTGTTGCGACAATGAAAGAGTGCTTAGAAATTTCAAGCATTCAAGAAGCGGAAGGCAAAGAATCAGCGGAGCAAATGGTGAAAAATCTATATGATGATTTCTCCAATATCGCTGAGGAATTAAAGAAAGGAATGGAGCTGGCTGCAGAGGTTGGCGATGAAACAACAGGTGATATGCTGCTTGCGATTCATCAATCCATTGAAAAACACAACTGGATGCTTAAAGCATATTTAGGATAATACACGTATGGGAAAAGAATGTCGGTCATAATTCGATCGACATTCTTTTTTTATTGGAATCGGGACAGACAGCCCATTGAAATCATAGGGCTTTCAGCCGAAGAGAAAAGAGAAGGGAGGGAAGAAGATGTCTTCTATTGCAGGAATGATGAGTCAGCAAGTAGCGAGCATTCAAAAGACACTCAATATTAGTTTGTTGAATTCACAGCTTGCTACGAATACAGCACAAGCTATGGTGATGCTGGATCAAGTGCAGCAGCAGCCTCAAGCTGTTCAGCCAAAGGATTCAGATGCAAGCTTTATTGATGTTAGGGTCTAGGAAGTAGCCGCCGAGCAAGGCGGCTTTTTCTTGTCAAAAGACAGCGCCTTTATTTTTTGTCGTCCAAGCTATTGCGAAAATCCGGCATATACTATTGAGGTAAGGAGTTCCACTTTGAAAGGATGTTGATGCCAAGTGAGCAAGGATTTAGGCATCTTTTCGTTGGTTACAGTGAGTTTGTCGGCGATGGGCTTTCTGTTTGGTGGAGCAGGATATTTACTGATGATTTTAGTGACGTTGATGGCTATTGAATTAATTTGTTCAAGCCTAAGAGAATCTTTGACTGGACAGCTCACAATGAAGCGGTTTTTTACAAGGTTTGTTCGAAAGATCGTGACAGTCTCCTTAATATCGATGGCACATTTCTTTGATGTCATGCTGAAGACAAATGGGACGATTAAGGATTTAGCGCTCATCTTTTATATTATTTATGAATCTTACCAAATCGTCTCGACAGCCAGAGCCCTTGGAGTTCCCATTCCACAGTTGTTTATTGATGTATTGGACATGTTGAAAAATAAATTGCGCAAAAAGCCGTAATTTCCTCATATCTGGTCATACTAAAGGAAAAAGGATGATTCAGATGGCGAGACACACATACTATGTATCCGTACAAGATGGATCGATATCGCAGCATAGAGACGCAGCGGCTTGGCAATTTCAAATAGAAGCAGATGATGATCAAATTTTGCAGCTGAGAGACTATTTCGATGAACAGTATATGACAGATTGGAAAGGCTTCTTTCGGGCACATGTTCCTTTTCTTGAATATCATTATGATAGTCCAAATGATGAAATGGATAGAAAAAGAAAAGAGATTTACACAATGATTTATGAGCTCGGCAATGAAGAGACAAGGAGCTTTATTGAGACAAATGGTTTGATGAATTGAAAAAGCATGTAGAGAATCTCTACATGCTTTATTTTCGCGGTTGTAAAATGCCTCCGATCAGATCAGTGATCCCGCCGCCTCTATTTTCTTGCTGTGAATTGGTGAATTCATGAGAGGAGCTTTGGCTCTGAGGCTTGTAGCGATTATCATCTAATCCAACCCGTAAGCCAGATGTGCGCTCAGATGGCTGGATAATGACGATTTGATCTTGTTCCTGGAACTCAAATAAATAGGATTCACCAGATGTTTGTCCAATGAAAGTTTTCCAGTTCACATCTAATTTGACCTTTGGTGCTTTGCCTGTCCAAGCGACAATTGCGTCAGGGTCTACGCGGCAGGGGGCTTTTAAAATGAGCGGATTTCCATTCGTTTTGATGGCGACCTGCGCTCCGTGCCCTTGATAAGAGAGTTTTGATGTAAACAGTCCTTTCTGCGATAAAATACCAACGCCTACTGGTGTGACACCGTAATGGCATTCCTCAGTAAAGGCAAGTAAATCTTCACTTTCTACACTTACGTGCTGCCAAGGACCGCTTGGCTCAAGATTAATCACTGTCACATGCTCGCTTGAATCAGCCAGATAGCAAGTACCTTGTCCACTCACTTCCATCATCTCAAGGTTTTCACCTGTGAATTTCCTGCTGATATGGTTAAATACTTGGCTGACCATATTTCCTTTATTCGTTCCAAGTAATCGCTTGCGGTATTGGAAACTTCCTTGATCGGCAATCATTGCGCCCTTTTTGGCAAAAAAGATTCCGCTGCCTTCTGCTTGTAAGGTAAGTTCTTCTATTGTGATGAAATGAAATCCCATGGGTGCCGGCTCCTTTCCTGCGTCAAGATGTGAATCCATAGATGCGGCATAAATCATGTAAATCTAGAGTAGTCCCTTGCCCGGTCGCAGTGATTTTCCATTCCTCCTGATCTCTCGTGAGTTCTGCGCATATAATGGATGTACAATACGAATAATCTTCTGTTAACTGAAAGGTACAAATCTCTTGCTGCGAGATTTGATCAGTAAGGCGCACATAGGCATTAGTGACTTGTCCAAAATGATGCTGGCGTTCGTGTGCATCATGTATTGTGGCTGTGACGACAATTTTATGAATATCAGGTGAGACTCTGCTTAATTGCATAATAATCATTTCATTGTCTCTATACCCTCCGCCAACTTGATGATCGCCAAGATGACGAACAGCTCCGTCTAAGCTTTGCTGCTGGTGATAATAGATCAGATGCTTAGGAGACAACAGTTTGTCCTCTTTATTTAAAAGAAACACTTGCGTATCTAAATCAATTGGCTGACCGGCCAGGTCCCAGCCAAGCCCGATATGAATTTGGTCGACCGCTGGATTGTCTTTTGTTAAATCTAACTTTTGCCCTTTCAGAAGGTGTTTCTTGATCACCTCATGGGGTGCGTCTTGTTTTGACCCATTTTTTATACTCATGCTGATTTCCTCCTCGTTGTCATAGGACAAACACTGATTCATTTACGTCATATAGGGATAAAAGGTTTCATGATTAAAATTGGGTGAAGTTGGAGATGATAAAAAGGTTTTAGCAACAATACCTCATTTTAGATACAGACGAGTTGGAACCACTCGTTTGTTTCACTTTTGATAAAAATTCTTCAGATAAATGTGATCTGTGGTATGATGTTTTACAAGAAGCAAGGACAGGATATGAGGGATTTCACATGCATGTATTTAAAGACTATTATCATAATACGGTCAAGCTCTCTTTTGAGGGGAAGCCTTTTTCAAGTCATCCTAAGCATGTTTGGGCCATCTGCCGCTACCAAGGGAAGTGGCTGCTCACTGAACATGAGGATCGGGGCTATGAGTTTCCAGGAGGGAAAGTTGAGCCGGATGAAGAAGCAGACCAAGCCGCTATACGGGAGATTCAAGAAGAGACGGGTGCTGTTGTTCGTGAATTAACGTATATTGGTCAATATCAGGTGCTGGGCAGAGAAAAGGTCATTGTCAAGAATATTTATTTCGCTGATATTGAAAAGCTAGTGAAGCAAGACACGTATTTTGAAACGAAAGGACCCGTTCTTTTCGCAGACTTGCCAAGATCCATCGCAAAAAATAAGAATTTCAGCTTTATTATGAAAGATGATGTGTTAAGACAAAGTCTTGCTTATTTAGAAAAAAACGGTTTAATTCGTTAAAAAAAGCGCAGGGAGACATTCCCTGTGCTTTTTTATTTTTGAAGAAAGCGGCGTTCGAGCCATTCCACAAGCTGGTACATGATAGTCGCAAACACAGCAATAATGAAAAGACTTAAGAACACGAGTGTAAAGTTGAAGACTTGAAAGCCGTAAATGATCATGTAGCCGAGCCCTTTTGAGGAAACAAGAAATTCCCCCACAATAACCCCAACCCAAGAAAGGCCGACATTGACTTTGATCGCAGAAATCATCGTTGGAATACTAGCTGGCAAAATGACCTCGCGAAAGACGACGCTTTTTTTCGCACCAAAGGTTTTCATCACCTTTAAATAATTCTCATCGACCTCTTGAAAGGCTGTATAAATGACGATCGTCGTAATGATCACACTAATGATTGCGCCCATGGCAACGATACTGATCATGCCAGGCCCAAGGGCAACAATTAAAATCGGGGCGAGGGCAACTTTTGGCATGGCATTTAAAATGACTAAATAAGGATCAAGAACGTTTGCCAGGCGGGTGGACCACCATAAGGCGGCAGCAAGCAAAATACCGCAAAAGGTACCAAGTAGAAATCCGAGTACTGTTTCAAATAATGTAATACTCATATGATTCACTAAAGACCCATCGGATATTTTTTGGACAAACAATTGGCAGACCGCAGATGGTGAACTAAATATCAGTGGATCGATGAGACGAAAATGACTGGCAAGCTCCCAAAGCGAAAAGAAGCTGGCGAAAATAATGAACTGATAGATTCGGGTCATGCGTTTTTCCATTCGGTATTTTTTGCGATAGGCTTCATGTAAAAGATCACTGTGTTTCAACGGTTTTCAGCTCCTTCCAAATCGTTTGAAAGAGCTCTTGGAAACTCTGGGTCTGTCTTGCTTCGAAAGGAGAAAGAGTCCTCAGATCCTCTGGAACGGTAAAAATCCGCTGAATCGAGCCAGGATGCTTAGAGAATAAGAAAATGCGGTCACTCATCGCAATGGCTTCGCCAATGTCATGTGTCACAAGGACCGCTGTTTTTTGATAGTCTTTGAGTGTATGAAAGACGAGATCCTCTAATGTTAGTTTGGTTTGATAGTCTAGAGCTGAAAAGGGTTCGTCTAGTAAAAGCAGACCGGGATTCACTGCAAGCGTTCGGGCGAGAGCCGCACGCTGCCTCATACCGCCTGACAGCTCTTTCGGGTATTTTTCCTCTACATCATGAAGGCCAAGCTTAGGCAGTAAGCCAAGAGCGGCGGAGGTGGCTTCATGTGAATCTTGTTTGGTAATTTTCAATCCGAGAATGATATTTTCCTTGATGGTTTTCCAAGGGAACAAATAATCCTGCTGGAGCATGTAGCCGATTTGATGCTCCTTTTGATTCGGTTCTTTTCCTTCGATTAAAATTCGGCCTTCAGAAGGCGGCGTTATTCCTGCAATGATAGACAGCAGGGTGGTTTTTCCGCACCCGCTGGGACCAATAAATGAGATGAATTCTCCTTGGTCTATCTCCATATTGATGTGCTGTATGGCCGTTGTTTTTTCTTTTAAAGAGAAGTACGTGTGGGTCACATGGTCAATTTGAAGGAAAGACATGTGCTACCTCCTATTCTATTTATGTTCTGTGACCTTCTTTGCAATGGATGAATCGACAAGTTGTTTGTACGGGATAAATTTCGGCAATTCATCGCTCTCCTTCATAATTTCCTGCAATTTGTTCCATTCCTCTTCATTCAGAAGGGGGTCTGTTGCATAGGATTCCTGCTGTTTGTAGCGTTTAATGGCAGTTGATAAGACATCAAGTTCTGTGTCAGGAAAATGAGATTGAATAGTTTTGGCAATCTCCTCCGGCTGCTTGGCTTCCACCCATTTCTGCGCTTTGTAAATGGCACGAGTGAAGGCTTCAGCTGTCTCTTTGTTTTCCTCTAAGTAACTTTTCTTTGCCATGAAGGTGGTATAAGGCACCTTTCCGGAAGCCTCTCCAAAGGAGGCGGTGATGTACCCTTTGCCTTCTTTTTCAATTAAGGATGCTGTCGGTTCGAATAACTGCACAAAATCGCCAGTTCCAGAGGAGAAAGCACCTGAAATGTTGGCAAAATCAATATTTTGAATCATACGGAGATCCTTTTTTACATCAATGCCTTCCTTTTTCAGGACATATTCACCGACCATTTGCGGCATGCCGCCTTTCCGCTGTCCAAGAAAGTCTTTTCCTTTTAATTGATCCCAAGAGAATTCGCTCACTTTCTCCCTTGAAACAAGAAATGTACCGTCTGTTTGTGTCAGCTGTGCAAAGTTGACGACAGAGTCTTTTGTGTCTTGAGCCTCTACATAGATAGAGGATTCAGAACCGGTCAGGGCAATATCTGCACCACCGGATAAGAGAGCTGTCATCGTTTTATCGCCGCCCCAAGTCGTTTTTAATTCAACCTCTAGCCCTTCTTCTTTGAAGAAGTCCTCAGATAAGGCAACATATAGCGGAGCATAAAAAACCGAATGGGTCACCTCGGCTACTTGTACGGTCTGCTCTTGTTCTTTTTTACAGGCGACAAATGGAATAAAGAGCAGGACAACGACGATGAATGCCAGTCTGACTTTGATGGAACGATTCAAGAGTAATTCGCCTCCTTTGTTCTAGATCACTAATTAAAGTATGTCAAAAGGGATTTTTGGTGAGTGCCTAGATGAAAATAAGAAGCGCATTGTTTATTTATAGAATGTGTCTTTTTTTCTATACTAGAAGCATGAATACTTCCTTGAATTTGGAAGAAATAAAGGGGCGGTTTCGTGTATAGAGTGAGTTGGGTATTTCTTGGGTGGTATTTAATAGGGCTCATATTAATGGTCTTTTTTGAGGTGCCAGCATGGCTTCAATTTGCAAATGGCATTTTCCTTGTGCTGTATGCCTGCTGTGTGATAGAGATTGGGCGAAATATTTATGGATCATGGGGAATGGTGATTAAACGGGCAGCCATTGTCGGCGTGCTGACATTTACGGTTGAATGGATTGGGATCACAACCGGGTTTCCTTTCGGGGCTTATGACTATTATCCAACGTTAGGTTTTCTAGTGGCAGGGGTGCCTTTAACCATTGCTTTTGCATGGGTTGGAGTATTTTTAAACAGTCTTTTTTTATCCAGTCAGCAGTCGAAGTGGAAACGAGCGGTCGAAACGGGGATATGGATTGTCTTGCTTGACCTCATATTAGACCCAGTAGCAGCTGAACGGAAATTTTGGGTGTGGTATGACGGCGGTGGTTTTTATGGTATTCCTTTTGAGAATTTTGTGAGCTGGGGTATGATTGGAGCAGGACTTTCCTTTCTCTTCCCGCTTGTTCGGATTGATCAGAAGGCTCTGAACTGGACGAGCCGTATTTATCAGGCAATGGTGTTCTTTTTTGGTGTGCTGGCATTAAAGGGCGGGCTCGAGGTCATTTTTTATTTAGCACTGATCATTGTTATTTTGTGTGAAGGAAGGGGTCAATTTGAAAGAAAGCGACAAAAGCCGATCGTTTAGACGTATATTTTCTCTTTATCTTGAGCGGTATTTACTTCATAAACATTTCCGCTGCGTGATGATGAAAGGCGCTGTGGACCCAAACGAGAAGCTGCCTGTTCTTTATATCGCCAATCATAGCTCATGGTGGGATGGGCTGATCCTCTTTCTTTTAACAGAAAAAGCGTCCGAACTCGATCACTATATGATGATGGAAGAGAAGCAGCTGAAGCAATATGCCTTTTTTCGTAAGCTTGGTGCCTTTCCGGTTCAGAAAGAGAAGCTGAAAAGTGTGAAGCAAGCATTAATGACGGCAAAAAAGAACATGCAGGCTGGCGGGGCTGTATGGCTTTTTCCACAGGGGAAAATCATGCATCAGGACATACGGCCGCTTGAATTAGAGGGCGGGGCTTCATTTTTAGTGAGACAATTTGAGCAAGTCGTGGTGAAGCCTGTGACCTTGCATTATACATTTAATCAATTTCAAAAGCCGACAGTATCTGCTGTGTTTGGTGAAGATACCTTAGTATGTAGCGGAGAACTTCGAAGCAAGGACGTGACGCATCTGCTCAGAGATCTGCTTGAAACGCAGTTAAACACACATCAAGCACAGGTCATCGCAGATCCTGATTTTTCAAACAATCAAGAATTTAGACAGATGACAAGGACAAGTCAGTCAACAAGTGATGCGTTTGATTCCTTTAAAAAGTGGGTGAAAACATGGCGGTCTTCCTAACTGTGATCAGTGTACTCTTGCTCTGTCAGTTTATTTTCACCATATGGAATATGAGGCAGCTTCCTGTTTTAAAGCCAGCATCCTTTCCGCCGGGTGAACCGATTTCATTATCAATTCTGATTCCAGCGCGAAATGAGGAAAATCGGATCGAAGCCTGTCTTCAGTCGATCGTTGATCAACGTCTTTACCCGAAAGAGCTCATCGTCCTTGATGACCATTCGACAGATCAGACAAGAGCGATTGTGGAACGCTTTGCAGAAAGATACCCGTGGATCCGTGTCCAGTCAGGTCAACCATTAAAGCGCGGCTGGCTTGGTAAATCATATGCCTGTTCTCAGCTCGCGGAAGCTGCTGCTTCTGACTGGCTGCTATTTTTAGATGCGGATGTCCGTTTAAAAAATGGGGCAGTTGAATCAGTGTACAAGCAGTTATGCATGCAAAAAACGGGCATGCTGTCAGGTTTTCCAGAACAGAAAACAGGTACATTTTTTGAGCATCTTGTGGTTCCTATGATGATGTTTACCATTGGCTGTCATCTGCCAGTGAAATGGGTAAGAGAATCTAAGAATCCCGCTTTTGCCGCAGCACATGGCGGTTTTATTGCCATTGAAAAGAATTGTTATCACGACATTGGCGGGCATGCAGCGATCAAGGATTCACTAGTTGATGATATGGCCTTGGCTAGACGTGTGAAGGAAAAAGGCTTTCCGTTCACACTTGCAAGCATTCATCCATTTGTGTATATGAGAATGTATGAGAGTGGACAAGAGGTTTGGGAAGGTTACCGGAAAAATTTATTCCCAGGTGTGAATCGAAGCATTGCTTTGTTAAGCAGTGTCTTTTGTTTATACACCCTCCTTTATTTGGTTCCTGTCATTTGTTTCATGATCGCATTGTTTCAGCTGGATGTTTTGAGCGTATGCTTAGCGATTCTTTGTTATGGGATGGGTGTATCGATTAAAGCGGCAATAGATACTGAAAATGGGCGGACATCTGCGATGGCTTTTTTATTGCCGGTCAGTATTTTAAGCCTGATTGCTATCGGTTTTGCTTCTATGAAAATCGGTCTGAAAAAAGAAGGGTATGAATGGAAAGGGAGAAGGTACGAATGAAAAAAGTGATCATCATCGGCGGCGGACTTGGCGGATTATCAGCCGCGATCCGTCTCCAGTCACGCGGGGTTCAGGTCACCATTTTAGAAAAAGAAGCGGCTTTAGGCGGGAAATTGCAGCGCC
Organism: Bacillus sp. G1(2015b); assembly: GCF_001482475.1. Lineage (NCBI taxonomy): Bacteria > Bacillati > Bacillota > Bacilli > Caryophanales > Bacillaceae > Bacillus > Bacillus sp. G1(2015b). Next base: position 27,521 of record NZ_LKIC01000013.1, read on the forward strand.
ATCACGAGGCAGGCTACTCTTTTGATTTAGGACCGAGTACCATTACAATGAAGGCATATTTTGAAGAAGTGTTTACAGCCTGTCATAGACGGATGGAGGATTATGTGACCTTTTATCCAATTTCTCCGCTGACCAAAAATATTTTTTCAGATGGCCATACGGTCGAGTTTACGCCGAATATTGAGCAAATGGAATCACAAATTGCTGCATTCAGTCCTGAAGATGCGAAACAATACCGCGCATTTTTGCAGGAATCAAAGACGCTTTTTCAAAAGGCAGAGGAGCAGTTTTTAAATCGTTTGTTATTGAGCTGGAAGGATAAGGCGGATTTAAAGCTGATGAAAGCACTTCTTGCTGTCAAACCATTCACATCCGTTCAGCGCCTGCTGCGTCAATATTTCCGTCATCCCCATACATTGGCGATGTTTGGACGGTATGCCACTTATATCGGCTCTTCTCCGTACGAAGCGCCGGCTATTTTTAATATGATGGCGTATTTAGAAGGAGAGAAAGGGATTTATGGAATACAAGGCGGTACGTATCGTTTAGTTGAGGCATTTGAGACACTGGCAAAAGAATTAGGCGTTCAGATTCACCTCAATGAACAAGTGAACAAGATTCATGTGAAGGATCGGCGGATCAAAGGAGTGGAGACGGATCAGCAGATGTATGAGGCAGATCAAGTCATTGCAGGAGCAGATGCGCTGACTGTATACCGTCATCTTATAGATGAAAAAGACCGTCCTCGTTTTTTAAATCAAAAACTGGCTGGTATTGAACCGTCCTTGTCTGGCTTTGTTCTCTTATTAGGTGTACCTAAAGTCTATGAACAGCTGGCTCATCACAATGTGTTTTTCCCTGAGGATTATGAGCAAGAATTCAAAGATATTTTTCAGAAAAAACAACTGCCTCAAGATCCGACGCTTTACATATGTTATTCAGGTCATTCAGAACCAGCTTTAAGCGGAGGAGCGGGAAGAAGCAACCTGTTTGTACTGGCCAATGCACCATATGTGACAAAAGAGCAAGATTGGGACATGCTAAAGGAGACATATCGTCAGCATGTAAAAAACAAATTAATGGACAAAGGTCTTTTTGATTTGGATGAGCTTATCGAATATGAAGCGGTTCAAACCCCGCTCGATCTGCAGCAGAAAACGGGGGCATATCGTGGAGCCATTTATGGCATGTCTTCAAACTCGTTCAAACAGGCGTTCTTTCGCATCAATAATCAGTCAAAGGACATTGAAGGACTTTGGTTTGTTGGGGGAACAAGTCATCCAGGCGGCGGCACGCCAATGGTGACAAAATCAGGTCAGCTTGTCGCAGAAGCGATGCTGAAGCAATGGACGTAAACAGAGATGAAAAGGAGAGAAATCGAGTGATTGTGGAAAAAAGAAGGTTTCCGTCGCCCCATCCGCATATTTACTTATATACAGTGACCTATGAGGCAGATGGACTTCGGATGAAAGGGCTGCTCGCTGAGCCGGCCGGAGAAGGTCTCTACGACGGCTTTTTGTACTTACGAGGCGGCATTAAAAATGTGGGGATGGTCAGACCTGGCCGGATTGTGCAATTTGCCGCGCAGGGTTTTGTCGTCTTTGCTCCCTTTTACCGAGGGAACCAAGGAGGCGAAGGGAACGAAGATTTTGCCGGAGAAGATCGAAAAGATGCTTTTGCTGCCTTTCAGCTGTTAAAGCAGCACAAAAAAGTGAAGAAGGATCGCATTCATATCTTTGGTTTTTCGCGAGGCGGTATTATGGGCATCTGGACCGCTGTAGAAATGAAACAGGAGGCGGCTTCCTTTGTCACATGGGGAGGCGTCAGTGACATGAAACTTACTTATGAAGAGCGTGTGGATATGAGACGGATGATGAAGCGTGTGATTGGTGGTCCGCCGCATAAGGTGCCAGAGGCATATGAGAACAGAACCCCTTTAAATGATGTGGATAAAATTGAAGCACCTGTCCTGATCATTCACGGAGAAGAGGACCAAAATGTATCGATTGAGCATGCATATTTGTTAGAAGATGCACTGCGCCAGCACGGGAAGTCTGTGGAGACGTGGTATTTCCATGGATACAACCACTATTTCCCGCCGCAGCATAATCGAGAAATTGTGAGAAGGCTGACCACATGGATGCACAGCCGAAAAAGCGGAAATGTGTTAAAATAAGCAGTATAACGAAATATAGAAAGTAGGGGGATTTTCATTATGGGAATGCCTGTTGAATTTAATACAATGATTGTCACAAAGGGAAAAGAGACAAGAATTGAAGAAAATGTATTTGAACTCATGAAGGATGGATACCGCATTTATCCGTTAAATATTCCACTTGAGGTGCGCAAAACGAAAGACGGAGAAAAAACTGGGACAGCACATGTTGAAAAACTAGAGCTGACAGACAATGTCACGAAGGTGACGTACCGTCTTGTGTCATTGCATTCAACAAACTAAAAAAGCTGAGGGATTGAATCTCCTCAGCTTTTTTCATTTGGTTATACGAGTGGTCCGCCTTTGGCTTCAATGTCACTTGCCGCGTGACTGAATTTTTGGAAGTTCTTTTTAAATTCATTGGCAAGGAAGTGTGCTTTTTCTTGATAAGCCTTTTGGTCATCCCATGTTTTAGCAGGTTGAAGCACTTCATCCGGTACACCAGGAATATGAAGCGGGATGTGTAAGCCAAAGATGTCATCAGTAATCATTTCAGCATTGTCAAGGTCACCTTCAATCGCTGCCTGAACCATTGCTCTTGTATGAGCGAGATTCATTCGTTTGCCTGTGCCATAGCCTCCGCCAGTCCAGCCTGTATTCACAAGGAATACTTTAGCACCGTGCTCATCAATCTTTTTGCCAAGCATTTCAGCATAGACGTGAGCTGGAAGCGGGAGGAATGGTGAACCGAAGCACGTAGAGAATGTCGTTTCTGGTGATGTGACACCGCGCTCAGTTCCCGCTAATTTACTTGTGTACCCGCTCAAGAAATGGTACATTGCCTGTTCTTTTGTTAAACGGCTGATTGGAGGTAAGACGCCAAACGCATCAGCTGTTAAGAAGACAATGGCAGATGGGTGTCCTGCGATACTTGGTTTCACGATGTTATCAATCATTTCGATTGGGTAAGCAGCGCGTGTATTTTCAGTAAAGAATGTATCATCATAATCCGCTTCACGTGTTTCTTCATCAAGCACAACGTTCTCAAGAACTGATCCGAAGCTGATCGCTTTGTAGATCTGTGGTTCTTTTTCTTCACTTAAGTTCACACATTTCGCATAGCATCCGCCCTCGATATTGAAGACCCCTGTGCCAGACCAGCCGTGTTCATCGTCTCCGATCAGCTTGCGGCTTGCGCTTGCAGAAAGCGTCGTTTTCCCAGTACCTGAAAGTCCAAAGAATAAGGCTACATCGCCTTCTTGACCTACGTTTGCTGAGCAGTGCATGGATAAAATATCTTGCTCAGGAAGCAGGTAGTTCATCACAGAGAAAATGGACTTTTTCATTTCTCCTGCATATTCTGTTCCACCGATAAGAATCGTGCGTTTTTCAAAAGAAACGATGATAAACGTTTCAGAGTTTGTGCCATCTGTTGCAGGATCTGCTTTGAAGTGCGGTGCAGATAAGATGGTGAAAGGTTTTTCTTTTGAAGAAGGTGTTGACCCGTCAGGTCTGATAAATAGCTGCTTGGCAAAAAGATTGTGCCATGCGAATTCGTTTACAACTGTAATCGGCATACGATATCTTTCATCAGCGCCTGCAAACCCTTCAAAGACGAATAGTTCATCACGTTCTTTTAAGTATGACACAACCTTTGTATATAAACGGTCAAATGCTTCTTTGGAGATCGGCTGGTTGACTTGACCCCAATCGATTTTATGTTCAGAGCTTTCTTCTTTGACGATAAATTTATCTTTAGGCGAACGTCCTGTGTAGGCTCCAGTTGTCGCGCGGACAGCTCCTGTTGATGTTAAAACGCCTTCATTACGTGCCAAAATCTTTTCAACAAGTTTCGGAACAGATAAATTTTGGTGCGTATTTTCTAATGAGAGCAATGACTGCAAATCTTCTTTTAAATCCACTGAGTTCATAAAAAAACCCTTCCTTTACCGTTGAATTTGTTTGTTTCGATTAGTATAACACATTAATAATAATAGTCTATACTATTTAAACATTTTTGTGTGTGTTTTTTCATTTCTGCTATGAAAATATGCTTTTTGGTGATGCTAATAGTGAGGAGAAAAAAGAGGGAGATAATTCTTATGAAGCATTGACATGACGCAAGGGTTTAAGATAAGATATCTTATTGAACGGATACTCTTATCCCGAGTTGGTGGAGGGACAGGCCCGATGAAGCCCAGCAACCGGTTTCTTATGAAAAAGGCATGAACATGCTGAGAAACCAAGGTGCTAACCTGATGCAAGGTACAAGAACACCTTGAGCGATAAGAGTGAAAGGCATGCGATCTCAGACCCTTTCCTCGCAATGAAGGAAATGGTTTTTTTATTTTTGGGATATCATATGAACAAATTGCCAATAACATCTCTAATATAAACGTTATTAAATATAAGAGGGAACGAGTTCCGTATCATATTGGAGGCCTCATCTTGGGATGATGTGGTCTTGTACAGGAGGAAATAGCCATTATGAGTCAAAATCGTCGTTTATTTACTTCAGAATCAGTGACAGAAGGACATCCGGATAAAATCTGTGATCAAATTTCAGACAGCATTTTGGATGAAATTTTAAAGAAAGATCCAAATGCACGTGTTGCCTGTGAAACTTCTGTTACAACCGGTCTCGTATTAGTAAGCGGTGAAATTACAACGTCTACTTATGTCGATATTCCAAAGACGGTGCGTGACACAATTAAGGAAATTGGCTACACACGTGCGAAATATGGTTTTGATGCGGAAACATGTGCGGTCCTTACATCAATTGATGAACAGTCTGCTGATATTGCGCAAGGTGTTGACAAAGCGCTTGAAGCACGTGAAGGAACAATGACTGAAGAAGAAATTGATGCGATTGGTGCAGGTGACCAAGGATTGATGTTTGGTTTTGCCAACAACGAAACCGAAGAGCTCATGCCGCTGCCGATTTCCCTAGCGCATAAATTATCTCGCCGTTTAACAGAAGTACGTAAGAATGAGACACTTGCATACCTTCGTCCAGACGGAAAAACACAAGTCACAGTTGAATATGATGAGCAAAACAAACCAGTTCGTATTGACACAGTGGTTATTTCTACGCAGCATGCACCAGAAGTGACGCTTGAACAAATCCAAAGTGACTTAAAAGAGCATGTCATCAGCCCTGTCGTTCCAAGTGAACTGATTGATGAACAGACAAAATACTTTATTAACCCAACTGGCCGTTTCGTGATCGGTGGACCTCAAGGGGATGCTGGTTTAACTGGACGTAAAATCATCGTTGATACGTATGGCGGATATGCTCGTCATGGCGGCGGTGCTTTCTCAGGTAAGGATGCAACGAAGGTTGACCGTTCTGCGGCTTATGCTGCTCGTTACGTAGCGAAAAACATCGTAGCTGCCGGCCTTGCAGATTCTTGTGAAGTACAGCTTGCTTATGCAATTGGTGTTGCACAGCCTGTATCGATTTCAATTGATACATTCGGAACAGGAAAAGCTTCTGAAGAAAAATTAATTGAAGTGGTTCGTGCAAACTTTGATCTTCGTCCAGCTGGCATTATTAAAATGCTTGACCTGCGCCGTCCGATCTACAAACAAACAGCTGCATACGGACATTTCGGCCGTCACGACTTAGATCTTCCGTGGGAAAAAACGGATAAAGCCGAAACACTTCGTAAAGAAGCATTGGGACAATAACAACATAGAAAACCGCTTATTTTAAGCGGTTTTCCTTTTGATTAAAAAAAAATCTGCAAAAAGCGAAAAAATGTGAAACAAAATCGGACAAAATACTGTCTAATTATAGGTCTACTTTTAAGAAATAACATAACGTGGAGGCAATAATATGTGTGGGTTTGTTGGTGTATTTAATCACCGTCCATTGTCCGAAACTACTGAACAGGAAGAGCTAATTAAACAAATGAATCGTCTCATCGTTCATCGCGGTCCGGATGATGAGGGTTACTTTCATGATGAGCATGTAGGATTTGGATTTAGACGTTTAAGTATTATAGATGTTGAGCACGGAAAGCAGCCGCTTTCTTATGAAGATGAAAAGTACTGGATTATTTTCAACGGAGAAATTTATAACTATGTGGAGCTGAAGGAAGAGCTTGTGAAAAAAGGCTATTCATTCAGCACAGATTCAGATACGGAAGTACTTCTTGCCACATACCGTCATTATAAAGAAGAAGCGGCTTCAAAGCTTCGCGGCATGTTTGCATTTTTAATTTGGGATAAAGAAGCGCAATTATTATATGGCGCAAGAGATCCTTTTGGCATCAAACCGCTTTATTTTACACAAATGGATGAGCAAGTGTACTTTGCGTCTGAACGCAAAAGCTTGATGGCAGTGAACGAGAACATTTTATTTGATGAGACATCCTTACAGCAATACATGTCATTCCAGTTCGTACCTGAGCCAAATACACTTGATCAAAAGGTGCACAAAGTTGAGCCTGGTCATCAGTTTACTTTACGCCCAGGACAGGAGATTGAATTTAAGACTTACTGGAAAGTTCAATTCAAGCCTGAACAAACACAAGAACAAAAGCTGATTGAAGAAGTCCGCGATGCAATCTATGATTCTGTGAAAATTCACATGAGAAGTGATGTTCCTGTTGGTTCATTCCTATCAGGTGGTATCGATTCTTCTTTCATCGTATCTGTCGCAAAGGAATTTCATCCTGAGCTGAAGACGTTTTCTGTTGGTTTCCAGCAGGATGGCTTTAGTGAAGTTGATGTGGCGAAGGAAACGGCTGATAAGCTGGGCTTACAAAACTTCAGCGCTGTGATTTCTCCTGAGGAATATATGAATGAGCTTCCAAAAATTGTTTGGCATTTAGATGATCCTTTAGCTGATCCGGCGGCGATTCCATTGTACTTCGTGGCAAAGGAAGCGAAGAAACAAGTGACGGTTGTTCTTTCTGGTGAGGGAGCAGACGAGCTGTTCGGTGGATATAATATTTACCGTGAGCCGCTTTCTCTTAAACCATTTGAATCTGTTCCATCTATGCTGAAAAAGCTTCTTCTTCGTCTGGCGCGCTTAATGCCAGAAGGAATGAAAGGAAAAAGCTTTATCGTCCGCGGCTGTACACCATTAGAGGAGCGTTATATCGGTAATGCGAAAATCTTTGAAGAGCCAGTAAAGAAAAATCTCTTAAAGCAGTATGATCCGAACATTACATATCGTGATGTGACGAAGACATACTTCGAGGAAAGTGCAGGCTACAGTGATATTAACAAAATGCAATATGTTGATATTCATACGTGGATGCGCGGTGACATCTTATTGAAAGCAGATAAGATGACAATGGCGAATTCCCTTGAGCTTCGTGTTCCATTCCTTGATAAGGTCGTATTTGAAGCGGCTTCTAAAATTCCAGAAGAGCTGAAAACAAAAGATGGCACAACGAAATATTTATTGCGTAAAGCAGCAGAAGGCATTGTGCCTGACCATGTGTTAAACCGCAAGAAGCTGGGCTTCCCTGTTCCAATTCGTCATTGGCTGAAAAATGAGATGAACGCTTGGGCGAAAGACATCATTAAAAACAGTCAAACGGACGAATATATTAACAAAGCATATGTGCTTGATTTATTAAATGAACATTGTGCTGGTAAGGCAGATCATAGCCGTAAGATTTGGACCGTTCTGATCTTTATGATTTGGCACAGCATTTATGTGGAGCGCAGTATTGATCCAGAGCAATTGAATCATCAACCAAAAGAAGTCATCTTCAGTTAATGAAAAAAGGTTTTCAGCTTTGTGCTGAAAACCTTTTTTGTCATGATAGAAAGCGGTGGATAAGGGTAAAATAACAAGCGGTTCATAGTTATTGCTTAATATCCTGAAAAAAACATGATAAAGTGAAGATACACGTATGATGTTAACGAGATAAAAGGGAACGATAGTATTGTCCTTTTTCTACATATTCTCTGCGGATTCGGTCCATGTCTTGAATATCTTCATCTGTTAAGAGCCGAACGACTTTGGCTGGACGGCCAAAAGCGAGTGATCCTTTTGGGATGACCTTGCCTTGAGGGACAAGACTTCCTGCACCGATAAAGGCGCCTTCGCCGATCTCCGCACCATCGAGAATGATGGACCCCATGCCAATGAGGGCATTTTTTCGAATGATTGAGCTATGTAATGTGACTTGGTGTCCAATGGTAGCACCATCTTCAATAAGAAGTGTTTTTCCAGGACTTTGATGCAGGCACGATAAATCTTGAATGTTGACGTTCTTTCCAATTCTCACAGGTGCGACATCGCCTCTGATGACAGTTTGGAACCACACGCTCGAATATTCTCCAATTGTGACATCACCGGTAATGGTGGCGTTTTCTGCGACAAAGACCGATTCATGAATCTCAGGTGTAAACTGATGATATGGATAAATCACTTTTTCGACTTCCTTTCTTAATACAACATTTGTGAGGTGTTTACTTTGTGGACTTGGCATGCTGAAAGACCAGTTGGTACAATTGTGATAGTACATGGTGCGAGTGAATATCACGGCCGATATAAATGGCTGATTGAAATGTGGCGGAATGCAGGCTATCACGTCGTCATGGGTGACTTGCCTGGGCAAGGCACATCGACACGTGCGCGAGGCCACATTCGTTCATTTCAAGAATACATTGATACAGTCGATGAATGGATTGAACATGCGAAATCATTCAGGCTTCCTACATTTTTACTTGGACACAGTATGGGTGGACTCATTTCAATTGAGTGGATGAAGCAGTATACCCATACGAAGTTGAATGGCCTTATTTTATCATCACCTTGTTTAGGTCTGCAATTTAAACCGAAGAAGCTGATGGATTTTGCGTCAAAAGGTCTAAATATGCTGGCACCGTCTTTTAAAGTGGAGTCAGGGCTGTCGATTGAACTAGCGACACGAAATCAGGCGGTCATTGAGGCAGACTCAAATGATTCTCTTTACGTGACAAAGGTGTCGGTTCGCTGGTATCGAGAGCTGATCAAAAATATCGATGCGGCGATGCAGCCGACGAATGTCTTTAAATCGATCCCGCTCCTTTTAATGCAGGCGGGCGATGATAAGATCGTGGATAAAACGAGGGTGATCAAATGGTTCAATGGTATAGAATCAACCAATAAATCATACCGTGAATGGGAAGAGCTGTATCACGAAATTTTTAATGAACCGGAAAGAGAAGATGTGTTTAAGGCGGCAAGAGCCTTTACAGATCAATATATTTGATTGTGAGCTTTAAGTTGGGGGTGGAGTGATTTGTCAGTACCAGAGCGTCCTTTTGCACTGATGACAAAGGTGTATAAAGATATTTTTCCGCTTGTTCATCAGGAGCTGAAAAAGTGGCGGGCTCATGCAGAAATGATTGAAAATGAAGAACTGAGAACGCAGGCACTAGCGAGCATATCTAGTAAAACGTTTCACTGTGAAGGCGGAGGTATTTTATCTCTTCTAGCAGGTGAAGAAAAAGAAACGTGTATTGAATTCATCGTGGCATATCAAACCATCAGTGATTACTTAGATAACCTATGTGACCGCAGCACGTCGCTTGATCCAAAGGATTTTCATATGCTGCATCAAGCGATGAGAGATGCGCTTGATATTCATGCTGAGCTCAAGCCATACTATCAATTCCGTGAGGATCAAGAGGATCATGGATACTTACATGCGCTTGTCCGCACATGTCAAGACGTGCTTGCGCGCGTTGAGCATTATCCAATCATTCAGCCATATTTACACACGCTGTGTGATTACTATAGTGATCTGCAAGTACATAAGCACGTTGTTCCTCATGAGCGTGTGCCAAGGCTAGAGTCGTGGTTCCGCCAATATGAAAAGGATTTGCCGAAGATGGAATGGTATGAATTTTCAGCTTGTGCGGGATCGACGTTAGGGATATTCTGTCTTGTGGCGTATGCGCTGCAGCCTGATTTTACAGAAAAGCAGGCGAAACAAATATACGAAAGCTATTTCCCTTATATTCAAGGTCTGCACATTTTACTCGATTATTTAATTGACCAAGAAGAGGACCGGCTTGGGGGAGATCTGAACTTTTGCTCATACTATGACTCTCATCATGAGATGATGGATAGACTACAGCATTTTATCGAAAAAGCGGATGAGCAGCTGAAAGGCATTCCGCATGAGAACTTTCACAAATTGATTAACAGAGGATTACTCGCGGTCTATTTGTCCGATGAAAAAGTGACAGCCCAAAAAGAGATGAACAAGCTGGCAAAAAGGCTGATCAAATCAAGCGGGAAAACATCGTTCTTTTTCTATATTAACGGAAGAGCCTATCGGACCTATCAGAAAATGCCTTGGATGAAATCATCATAAAAAAGCTCAAATCCATTAGATTTGAGCTTCAGCGTGTAGACAAACCATCGCGTTCGGTGTCAGGTCTGCAAAGGTTTTCTATCATGCTAAAAAGAAAAAAGCTAAAATGCACATCATTTTAGCTTTTTTTCAATGGCGACCACAAAAGGCGGGTCGTTTTGAATATTCATGTATTGATATGATAAAACTTGTACTTCTTCATGAGACAGTGATCTGCAATAGTCGAGAAGCACTTCTTTTTCTCTTTTACCTTCGGGATGTCCATGGTAGATCACAAGGACGATCAGTCCTCCGGGTTTGAGCCATTCGAGGAGTTGTTTAATCGCTTCAATGGTTGTATGCGCCTGAGTGGTAACGGCTTTATCGCCTCCGGGCAGATACCCAAGGTTAAACACTGCACCAGATATATGTCCATAAACGTCCTTCGGCAGATGATCCGCCAGTTTTTCATGTCCATCATGGATCAGGTGAACGTAAGGATATTGATCGCCAAGCCTTTTGCTTGTCTGCTGCAAGGCTTCCTCTTGCACGTCGAATGCAAACACTTGACCATCAGTTCCTACAAGGTCAGCTAAATAGAGTGTATCTTGGCCGTTTCCCATTGTTGCATCTATGACGATGTCGCCTTTTTGACACGCGCGTTCTAACAGCTCTTTACTAAAAGGAAGCATGCGTTTCAAAATCATTTTGCTGCTTCTTCCAATCTGACGAAACGTTTCCCTTGGTAGCTGTTACGTCTTTCAAGCTCAGCATTAATGGCATTTAGTACTTCCCACTTATTTACACTCCACATTGGACCAACCATTAATTCAATTGGGCCGTCTCCTGTAATACGATGAATAATCATTTCTGGCGGAAGAATCTCCAGCTGATCACAAACAAGCTGAACATATTCCTCCTGGCTTAAAAACTCAAGCTTTCCTTTTTCATATTGCTTGACCATTGGGGTCCCTTTTAAAAGGTGAAGCAAATGAATTTTAATTCCTTGCACATCTAAATCCGCAACAGCTTTTGCTGTTTCCATCATCATGTCCCGGTTTTCAAGAGGCAATCCGTTGATGATATGCGAGCAGACACGAATTCCGTGTTTTCTCAGCTTTTCTACACCTTCAACGTAGCATTCATAATCATGAGCACGGTTAATGAGCATCGCTGTCCGTTCATGTACCGTTTGAAGACCGAGCTCTACCCATAGGTAAGTGCGTTCGTTTAATTCGGCTAAATACTCCACTACGTCATCCGGCAGACAGTCAGGTCTTGTTGCAATGGATAGACCTACGACACCATCCAAGTTCATGACGGTTTCATATTTTTCTTTTAGGACAGGAAGCGGCGCGTGTGTGTTTGTATACGCCTGAAAATACGCCATGTATTTTCCGTCTTTCCATTTTGTATGCATCCTGTCTTTGATCTCATTAAATTGAGTGATGAGATCATCAGCCCGGTTTCCTGCAAAATCACCAGAACCAGCGGCACTGCAAAATGTACAGCCGCCGTGGGCTACGGTACCATCACGGTTTGGGCAGTCAAAGCCGCCGTCTAAGGCTACTTTAAATACTTTATGACCAAAGTGTTCACGCAAATGGTAGTTCCATGTGTGATAACGTTTTTCGCTGTTTGAATATAAAAAAGGGTTATGCTGATCCAAGTCAGTAACCTCCTTGCATAATAATAGGCATCCTTAAAGTTTAACAAAAATCACGAAGGAGGACAATTGAATCTGTCCAACATTTTCTTTAGTGAAAAAGCTTTATATGGGCAAAATAGGCGGGAGCGATGATGAAATGGAGGGAATGTAAGATGGCAACAAGGCAGTCGATCGATGAATTTATCCAAAAAAGTACTGAAACTCTTGAGTTTGCAAGTGAGCAATTTGATTTGAGCTCACGACAGGAACATTATAATGAGGAAGAATTTTCTAAAGCACAGCTCATGCTTGAGAATACGGTCAACGAATTAGAAAAATTAAAAGATGTCGCCAATGACCAGCAAAGAGAACGGTTAGACAGGGCGCGTGTTCAAATTCAGAGCTTGCAAAACCAAATGATATTAGGAATTTCTTACGATAATGTTTGATGAACAGATCCTTCTTAAAGGGTCTGTTTTATTTTTTGGATGTTTTCGCAAAGATTGTTGTTTTTGGATATATATTTGTAATTGGTTTTTATTCTGTTAAAATATGTTATATAAAGAAATTGCAAATATCTTTAATCAAGGGGGTAGAAAAAATGTTGGAGACCCTTCCTAATTGGTTTTGGGCATTATATTACTTGTTTTTCTTAGCAACATTTGGAACTGCAATATTCAGTGTTGTGAAAAATAAACATAGGGGATTGTCCATTCTAACCATTGTATTTACTGTTACAATTCCGATTATTAGCCTGATAAATAGCATTGGTAGAGTAGAAGGAATGAATGAATTTGAACACTTATTTAGTCAATTGCAACAGGGGGCAGTTTGGTCTATCTATACAGTTATAGGCTATATATTTTTATTAGTATGGTGGGTGCTAATCCTGTTCAAAAGCAAGTCCAAAAACCAAGTAATAGTATCTAATTAAAACCTTGTAGAGACCTTAATATTGGGGTCTTTTATTATTGCACTTCTCAACATCTCAACTGTACTATAATTAGATTTTTGACACGCTAAAACAAGCCTTTGCTCTACTCGTTTTTCAAATGCTAAATTCTTTTCCTTATCAAGCCATCGGAACCAGTAGAGGTAGTTGTCCAAATATTTTGTTGCAACTCCTTGAGAACGCTCCATCCACTTTTACAGGCGATTATGAAAAATTATTAACGTGTTAAATGTGGTAAATCCACTTCTTTACACGCTGTTTTTGACGCTCATTGACTGTTCATGTTGTAATCCTGTTATCTTTGCGAACTTTTTATAATTTGTTGCTGTTTCAGTGCATAGCAAAGCAGAAGGGTGAATATACTCACCCTTCTGCTTTAACACGATCTGTTCCTGCCTTACGAGCAATTACACTTCCATTACGGTCTTGTGCTACGACAACAGCATTTTAAGGTTAGAAATACCTCTCTTTTCGTCCTTTTCTCCACGCTTTTTGGCTTTTCTATGGGTGATTTCTCGCCCCTTCATAGACTCACGAAAGAAAGTTTCATCACTTTCAACGATACCTTAAAGTTGATTAAATCCGAAACTGCCTGATGCGTTCAAGATTTTATGTCTCCAATAAAATGCGGCGGAAATGTGTATTTTAAGGCGTTCAGCAATTTTGGGTACAACCATAAACCAGAAGCAAATCTGGCTTCACGAATGCTTTTAAGTAGTTTTGTCATTTTATCTGGTTCGTCTGGAAACAAGTCTTGTTTCATTACGTTAAACAAGGCTAATTGCTCTGATTTGGTTAAATTGCTGAACTCTTCATAAACATTTTCCCACATACTTAAACGCCTCCCGAATGCCCACTGTAACAACCTTTTAACAGTATAATCAAGAGAGCAACAATCTTTACGAAAACAGCCTATTTTTTTCTAGAGTCTCTTGACTTTTCAATTAAGTGTCTATATTGTATTAAGTGTACTACATCAACTAATACACTACAGACACTTAAAAAGTGAAGAAAGGTGTTCAACCATGAAAAAAGAAAAAAAGCCAATCAATTTGAAGTGGATGGTGCTGGCTGTTGCGTTAGCATGTACATTTTTTTTCGTTCTCGTTTTCATTGGTTTTGAAGTTCAAAAAGATTTGATACCCAATTCGGTCCCTTTAATGCAAGGACATGAACAAGCGATAGGACTGCAAAAGCATGAATGAGGAAAGAGGGAGCCATCATGATCCAAATAGATCCAAGAAGCGCTGCGCCAATATATGAACAAATCATTGAGCAGCTCAAAATTTTATGTTTAAAAGGCGTGATGAAGCCAGGTGACAAACTGCCCTCTGTCAGAGAGCTCGCCACCATTATTATTGCCAACCCAAACACCGTGAGCAAAGCGTATAAAGAACTTGAACGGGAAGGGATTATTGAAACGCTAAGAGGCCGTGGTACGTATGTAACAGAAGGTGCTCAGTTAAAGCTGAATGAAGGGAAGGTGCTCGAGATGAAAGAACAGTTAAGACAACTCATCATAGAAGCTCATTATGCCGGTATTGATATTCATCAACTGAAGGAATGGCTAGAAGAGATCGGCTCAAGTCTTAAAGGAGGAAAACAAGTTGATTGAGGTCAGAAATGTATCAAAAACTTTAAATGGACGCCAAGTCCTCAGTGACGTTTCCTTCAAAATAGAAAAAGGTGAGATCTTCGGTCTGTTAGGGCGGAATGGCTCTGGAAAAACAACGCTTCTCCGATTGATACAGCAAATTCTTCTTCCGGATGAAGGAGAGATTTATTTCAAAGACGTGCTGGTGAAAGACCACCCGCTAGTCAAGCAAAATATTGTATATATGCCGGTCGTAAATCCTTACTTTGACAGGTACAATTATGGACAGCTTGTAAAGCTTTTAAAACAACTGTATCCAAAGTTTGACGTGACATATGCCAATGAGCTTGTGAACCGGTATGAGATCCCGGAAAAAGTGAAATATCGTGAATTGTCGACAGGATTAAAGAAACAGCTGTCGCTCATTTTAAGCTTTGCGATCAAACCAGCGGTCATTTTATTGGATGAGCCGACTGATGGAATCGACGCTGTGACAAGAAATGATGTGCTTCAGCTCATGATCGACGAAGTGGCAGAACGTGAAACATCGATTCTCATTACATCTCACCGTTTAGAAGACATTGAGCGTATGTGTAATCGAATCGGATTTTTAGAAGGAAATGAACTCACAAGTGTCATGGATTTAGATGAATTAAAGGATGACTATGTCAAAATCCAAATGGCCTTTGAAGAAGATATGAACTTAAGTATTCGTAAAAATGGCGTTGCGATTTTGGATCAAGCGGGCGTTTTCTATACAGCGCTTGTTCTTAAAACCGACGTGGAGGCTAAAGAGTACTTGAAGTCACTAAAGCCAAAAATATGGCATGAACTGCCTGTGAATTTAGAAGAAGTATTCATTGCGAAGTTTGGAGGGAAACGCAGATGGTAAAGCGGCAATTATTATATAAGGAGTGGAAGCAGTCTGAGCTGACATTCATTTTAGTGATGCTCGTTGCTACGCTTGCGACACCCTTCGCATTCTTAATGGAATATTCTTCTTTTCAAACGTGTCTAAACGATACAGAGTGTATTGTCGATTCACCGCGTTTTTCATATTTCTTTAATACAGATGCTTTCCTCTCCCTTTCTTGGTTAATGGGGCTCTTCTTTGCTGTCATTCAGCTGGGATTTGAGAGAAATAAAGGGCACATGGACTTTACCTTATCTTTACCGTTTAGCAGAAGTGCAATTTATCACACAAAGTTTTTCTTAGGTGCTGGAATCATTGCAGTCGTTCATGCCGTTTCTTTTATTCTTACCTATTTACTTATTTTAGGACTTAATCCGTTGGAAACATCTGGTTTTCATAACGGTTATGTCATTTCGCTTGTCACCTCCTTGATGTTTTATAGTTTATTTTTTGCAGCGGGTACTTTAACTGGAAGTTCCATTTCACAAGCAATTGTTGGGTTCAGCACAGCTACTTTACCCTTTTTAGTGATCGGATTACCGCTTCTTCATTTAGATATTATCATCAAGACAAGTGGTAGTTGGGTAGATAAGAGCTTCACGTATTTGTTAGTGCCTATGTCTCCAATTACTTATATTACAACGCACCCTTTCCAACCCGATTATCCTTATTGGTTCACGGGTGAAGAATTCATTATACCTATTGTCATGATGGTTCTGTTCTATCTAATTGGCTTAATTAGCTTTATAAAACATCCAATTGAAAGAAATGGCCGCTTCTTCCTTTACTCAAATATGGATAGACCGATTCAGATTATGGTCATTGTCTTCGGTGTTCTAGGGTTTGGGTGGTTTGGATTTGCTTCAGATAATTCCATATTTGGTTATATTGCTGGCATGCTCATCGGTGGAGCTGTGGGCGCACTAACGAGTTATTTCTTAATCTATCGAAAAAGATAAACAGAGAGCAGGGGAGTAGAGATGATTCAGATTCAAGCATTAGATCATGTATTTAAAATTGGTAAAAAAGGCAGGGAAAATGAAATTCCTGTACTAAAAGGGATTGACCTGTCCATTAAAAGAGGCGATATTGCTTGTATTGTTGGACGAAGTGGTTCAGGGAAATCGACTTTGTTGAACTTAATATCAGGTTATATTACGCCAACGAGTGGACAAATTACCATTGATGGCACCAATGTCACTGGCTTTAATGAAAAAGAATGGGCAGACTTTCGCTTAGACCACTTTGGCTTTATCTTTCAAAGCTTTCAGTTGATTGGGAGCTTAACAACGTATGAGAATGTTGAACTTCCGCTCACTTTAAAAGGTGTGAAGCCGTCTGAACGAAAAGAGAAAGTAAAAGAAATGCTGAAACGAGTAGGTCTTGAACATCACGCAGGACATTACCCAAATGAGCTGTCAGGCGGACAGCAGCAGCGTGTGAGTATTGCAAGAGCCTTGATTTTAAATCCATCTATTATTTTAGCGGATGAACCAACAGGGAGTCTCGATTCAGAAACTGAAGGAGAAATTCTAGCCTTTATCCAGCAGCTCAATCGTGAAAAAGGAATTACATTCGTCATCATTACACATGACGATGAAGTCGCTTCAATCGCAGACACAACGTTCCAGCTTCACGATGGTGTATTAAAGAAAGGGGAACAATCCATTGAAATTTAGAGATCAGGTCAAATTCATAAGAAGAAACATGAAGAAAAATAGATTGCGTGTGTTTATGACCATTCTTGCGACGACAATGGCATGCTCTTTCTTAATCGTTTTAGCGTCTGTCGGTTTTGGTTTGCAAAAATCAGCTCAAGATGAAATTATGAAGCAGCAAATCATCACAGAAATTAAAGTGTTAGGAAAAGAAAAAGGAGACGTCAAGATTGATGATTTAAAGAAATATGATCATGTAAAATCTGTTGTCTCAAGAACATCGATCATTCCATCGGTTAACGTCGAGCTCGATAACCGTTCAAGTGAAACGCAGGCTGCTTTGACCGATATGAAAGAAGAAAAAGAAGCAGGGCTTGAACTAGACCGAGGAAAAGTGCCAACATCAGCGAACGAAATTGTGGTTGGGTATCATATGGCGCAGCAACTGTGGACAAAAAAAGAACGCGAAGCCTATGAAAAAGAATTAAACCAGACGTCAAATGGGGAAGAAACACCGAAGGAGCCTAAAGGCTACACGAAGGATATTTTAAATAAAGTGATTCAAATCAAAGTGCCAAAACTAAATGAAGAAAATGAAGTCGTCAAAGAAAAAACATTTGATTTCCGTGTAGTAGGTGTTTTGAAAAAGCCGAATTTGGAGTGGCAGGAGGATCATAAAATTCTGATTCCGAATGCTTATGAAAAAGAATTTGGCCAAATACTCGACCTGTCTCCTGAAGCAGGAAATGTCGAGAAAATGACCTCTGTTTATGCAGATAAATTCGACAATGTCGGTGCACTCACGGATAAACTAACAGATGAGGGCTACCAAGTCATCTCTGTGACGAATCAGCTAGAAGGAATGGCTATGTTCTTTACAGTCTTCAAAATTGGACTTATTTTTGTCGGATGTATTGCAGTCATTATTTCTGCCATCGGTATTTTCAATACGATGACCATGGCGGTAACAGAGCGAACACAAGAGATTGGGATTATGAAAGCCATTGGCGCGAATCCATCCATTATCAAGCGAATGTTTTTAATGGAAAGTGCTTATATTGGAGTCATCGGATCAATCATCGGTATTATCATCTCATATTTGATTAGTTTCGCCGTTAATTTAATCATCCCAGCCATTTTGTCGTCCATGTCTGAGGGAGGATCAAGCGATCAATTCTCGATTACTTTTTCCTATATTCCGCTTAGCCTTGTGATTACAGCAACAGTGATCAGCGCAGGGGTAGCGATCATCTCAGGGCTGAACCCGGCACGTAAGGCAACAAAAACGAATGTATTATCAGCTTTAAGAAGAGAAATTTAAAAAAGAACCTCCTGAAAACCCGATTGGGCGCTCAGGAGGTTCTTTTTAATCTTAATTAAACATCGCTATTGCTTAGGTGCCCTGTATCCGGCACGCTCAGCCTCTTCTACGGAGCAGAACATTTTGGTTACATTCTTTGTTCTAGAGTAGTATCTGCTGCTTGGTGTGTGATAAATACCGTTGACACTCCCTTTAATGTTACAGGCAGCTGATTCTTTTTTTGTTTCCTTTTGTGATTCATGACCGCCTGTGCTTTTTCCTTCATCTTTAGGAGCAGATCGCTGGACGGTGGAAGATTTCGTATCGCTGCTACTATTCTTGTTTTCTTGTTTAAGTGTTTCATTGCTGGAGGTAAGCTTGTCTATTTTCTCTTCAAGCGATTGAATGGTCTTTTCTTGCTGTTTGACCGTTTCTTTTTCTGAGGTGATCGTTTCTAGCTTTTTTTCCAGCTTTTCTTTTTCCTTCTCCGCGTCTTCTAAAGAGGAGGTAAGCGACTCTTTATCAGCTTTTAAGCTCGAAATGTCAGCTGAGAGCTCCTTTTGATCCTTTAAAAGCTGTTCGGAAGATGGATCGGCTTGTGCTTTTGGTGAATTTGCAGCAGCAAGCGGTAATGACATAATGGAAAAGAAGAGACCAATGATCAAAAAAGGATAGAATAGTTTCTTTGAAAAAATCAGCTCGTTCTTGCGTTTGAGTAAGAAGAAATTGACGGCATATCCGATGGCAAAACAGACACATAAAAGACCTATGATGAGTAACAACATATCTAACAGCCCCCCTAAATTGCTATTTACACCTATCATACCTCATTTTTCCATTTTGGGAAGCGGTTCAACTAAAAAAACCCTGTTTACACAGGGTTTTCAGCTAATGGTAATCCTTTTATGGCTTCTTTTACTGTCAAATAAGTGATCGTATTCTGGAAATCTGTATCGAGGTCTTTCATTTTCATCGCAAGCTGCGGTTTGATTCCAGTGATGATTAGTTCGGTTCCCGTTAGATTGAGAAGATGATGCAGTTTGAAAATGCGTGCTGCGACGGAATCATCGACTTCGATTAAACCAGAAAGGTCGACAATTAAATAATCATCCTTTGAATCATCTAATATACAGGTTAACTTAGCGACAATGGCATCAAAGCGCTCTTCAGATAATTTCCCGATAAGCGGAAGGGCAGATACACCATTTTTGATTGGGACGATTGGCGTCGAAAGAGAGGTGACTTCCTGTAAGGAATCTTCTAGGAGCTGTTCATATTCTTTCTGTTTCGTAATATCCTTTTGAAAACCAATGAAAAATGTTTTGTCATCTTGTTCAATGTATAGAGGATCTATATTGAGTTCATTCCAAAAAAAAGTGCCGTCTTTTTTATAATTTTTTAGCTGTGTGGTAATAGGTGTTTTGTTTTGAATTCCATGACGAATTAAAGCAAGCTGCTTTTGATCCGTGTCTTTTCCTTGAAGGAATCGACAATTACGCCCAAGAATCTCATCTGGTTTGTATCCAGTCATTTGTGTAAAGCCATGATTCACATAAACGATAGGGTTATCCTCTAAGGAAGGGTCTGTAATGACAACACCGATGCGCGCATGATCCAGCGCTTTTTTGATGAGTTCAAGCTGTTTTTGCAAGCCGAAAATGTTCGAGCTGACCATATTACCCTCCTTTGCTGCTATAAGACATATCAAATGGTTGTCTTTTCAACCAAATGAATCCTTATAAACGTAACATAACATATGTTCTGTTTCAACGATTGCAAACGCTTTGTTAAATTTGTCATCATAGTTTGTCCTCCATTAGAATAGAGTAAGTAAGGAGACTTTTCATTAGAAAAAGAAGGAATCAATTACTCAACATTCATAAAATGACAAAAATAGTTAATATGGATTAGGTAAAAATGATTCCAATGCATCAAGATTGTTTTTAGGTCATTCACATATAATGGAAGAAACAAGCTTTTTTTCTTCGTTAGAGAGAATAGACCTTTTACATGGATTATGACGGAACAGCAGAATGGCATTACAGGGGGCTGGACAGCCTGAAGTCGCTTTACTATTCTAAGGGCTTTAGGAAGGTGATGAAAATGCTGCAACAAGTCATTATTGCTTGCGCCATTGGAGGGGTCATGGGCATTCTCGGTCACGTAAAGAAAAAAGGCAGGCTAGAGAAGCCCAGAATGACAAAAAAGTTTATTTACTTAGGGTTTATTGAAGATTGGCTCGTTGGGATGATTGCCGCTACACTGCTTGTCTTATCCTCAAATCCCGAATCTAGTCTGCACTTGATCATCTTATCAATTATTTCAGGTTACGGAGGAGAAGCAGTTCTGCGAAGCTTTGATTTTGTAAGAGATCAGCGTTCACAGGATGCAGACTCCAGCCGTCATAACCGATCTCCACACGAATAATATCCTCTACTTTACCCTAGTCTAGGGTACATTCCCATTGTATACAAACCTGCTTGCACTTATGATCATAATTCTATAAAATACTACTTAGATGACGGTTACGATAAGAACAGTGAAGAGGAGTAGTAGGAAAGCAGTATTTGTCTTTAGAGAATTGACGGCTGGTGAAAGTCAATCAAATCTGCTTCTGAACTCGCCTCAGAGTTGCAGTTGCGTTAAAGCTTCTGTCGCATGTCTGCGTTAAAGATATTAAGTGAGCGTACGAACAGCATGTTACGCTAACAAGGGTGGTACCGCGGGAACCAAAAAATCTCTCGTCCCTTTCCAGGGATGAGGGTTTTTTGTTGATTTTAGAAAAATCTGAATTCTTGCAGTGGTCATCTAAGCAGATAAAGCCGTACATATTAAAGGAGGTTTTCACATTGAGTTTTCAGCATCGGGAAATTGAAAAGAAGTGGCAGGATTATTGGCTGACACATAAAACATTCGCCACATCTGACTCGGAAGATAAACCGAAGTTTTATGCGCTTGATATGTTTCCATATCCATCAGGAGCAGGGCTTCATGTCGGGCACCCTGAGGGCTATACAGCAACGGATATTTTATCACGCATGAAACGTATGCAGGGATATGATGTTCTTCATCCAATGGGATGGGACGCATTTGGTCTCCCGGCAGAACAGTATGCACTTGATACAGGGAATGACCCGGCGGCCTTTACAGAAGAGAACATCAATAACTTCCGCCGCCAAATTCAATCACTAGGGTTCTCGTATGATTGGGATCGAGAAATCAACACGACAGATCCGAATTACTACAAATGGACACAATGGATTTTCTTAAAATTGTACGAAAAAGGATTGGCCTATATCGATGAAGTACCAGTGAACTGGTGCCCAGCGCTTGGCACAGTGCTTGCAAACGAAGAAGTCATTGATGGAAAAAGTGAACGCGGAGGCCATCCTGTTGAAAGACGTCCTATGAAGCAGTGGATGCTAAAGATTACAGCATATGCGGACAGGCTGTTAGAAGATTTAGAGGACATTGATTGGCCTGAAAGCATCAAAGATATGCAGCGTAACTGGATCGGACGCTCTGAAGGTGCGCACGTTCATTTTGAAGTAGAAGGGCATAACGAACAGTTTACGGTTTTTACAACGCGTCCTGATACACTATTTGGTGCAACTTATGCGGTGCTTGCTCCAGAACATGCACTAGTTGAAAAAATTACATCAGCTACTCAAAAAGAAGCAGTCGAAGCATATATCAAAGAAATTCAATCGAAGAGTGATTTAGAGCGGACAGATCTTGCCAAAACGAAAACGGGTATTTTCACAGGGGCATATGCCATCAATCCCTTAAATGGTGAAAAAATGCCGATCTGGATTGCAGATTACGTGTTAGCCACTTATGGAACAGGGGCGATTATGGCCGTACCTGCTCATGATGAACGTGATTATGAATTCGCCAAAACCTTTGATCTTCCAATCAAAGAAGTTGTAGAAGGCGGAGACATCGAAAAAGAAGCCTACACAGGTGATGGAAAGCACATTAACTCTGATTTCCTAAATGGCTTAGGAAAAGAAGAGGCGATTGAAAAAGCGATTGCATGGCTTGAAGAACATCAAAAGGGTGAAAAGAAAGTCACATATCGTTTAAGAGACTGGCTATTTAGCCGCCAGCGCTACTGGGGTGAACCGATTCCAATCATTCATTGGGAGGACGGAACATCTTCAGCTGTTTCAGAGGAAGAGCTTCCACTGATCTTGCCTAAGACGACTGAGATTAAGCCAAGTGGTACAGGTGAATCACCATTAGCCAATATTAAAGACTGGGTTGAGGTTGTAGATCCTGTAACAGGTAAGAAAGGCCGCCGTGAAACGAATACAATGCCGCAATGGGCAGGAAGCTGCTGGTATTTCTTACGTTATATTGATCCTCATAACTCAGAAGAGCTTGCATCTCCTGAGAAGCTGAAGAAATGGCTTCCAGTTGATGTGTATATCGGCGGAGCAGAACACGCTGTACTGCATCTTCTATATGCACGCTTCTGGCATAAATTCTTGTATGATATCGGTGTTGTTCCAACAAAAGAACCTTTCATGAAATTGTTCAACCAAGGCATGATTCTTGGGGAAAACAATGAAAAAATGAGTAAATCAAAAGGAAATGTGGTCAACCCGGATGATATCGTAGAATCTCATGGTGCAGATACATTACGACTTTATGAAATGTTCATGGGACCTTTAGATGCGTCAATTGCTTGGTCTGAAACAGGACTTGATGGTGCTCGTCGTTTCCTTGATCGTGTATGGCGTCTATTTACAAATGAAGATGGCTCACTCAGTGATAAAGTGACAGAGCAATCTGGCGGCGCATTAGAACGCAGCTATCATGAAACCGTCATGAAGGTAACTGATCATTATGAAGGCTTGCGTTTCAATACAGGCATTTCACAATTAATGGTGTTTATCAACGATGCCTATAAGGCTGATACACTGCCGAAAGAATATGCAGAAGGCTTTGTAAAGCTTCTTTCTCCAATTGCACCGCATCTTGCAGAAGAGCTTTGGAATAAACTTGGTCATGAAGGGTCTATTTCTTATGAAGCATGGCCTCAATATGATGAGTCAAAGCTTGTCGACGATGAAGTAGAAATTGTCGTACAGCTTAACGGTAAAGTGAAAGCAAAATTAACCGTTCATGCTGATGCAACAAGGGAGCAGTTAGAAGAGCTTGCGAAAAATGATGCACGTGTAAAAGAACAGCTTGAAGGGAAAACCATTCGCAAAGTGATTGCGGTTCCTGGGAAGCTTGTCAATATTGTTGCGAACTAATGATGACACCCATCGGTATGAACCGGTGGGTGTTCTTTATTTCCCGGGACATAATTTTGTCGAAAACAAGGTGATTCCTGCATCGGTCTCGTATTTTAACAGGTGATCAAGAAAATGAGGAGTGACGTCAATGGAAAAGGAAAGCAAACGTGAACAACTGCTCAGTCTGTTAGGAGAAATGCCAGAACGTCATCGCGTGGAGGCTTATACGTTAAAAATGGAGGAACGTGAATCATATGTAGTGGAAACACTCATTCTCTCCATAAATGGCGTAGAGGAAGTCCCTGCTTATTTCGTGAAACCGAAGGATACAGTGAAAAAAAGACCCGTAGTCCTGTTCCAACACTCTCATGGCGGTAATTATGTCAACGGGAAGGAAGAGCTGTTAGAGGGTGCTCATTATTTGCAAGCGCCTTCATATGCAAAAGAGTTTACGTCAAAAGGATATAGTGTACTGGCCATTGATCATGCTGGGTTTGGTGAGAGAAGGGGAAGAACAGAAAGTGAAATTTTTAAGGAAATGCTTTTAACAGGAAAAGTGATGTGGGGCATGATGCTGTATGAAAGCATGTGTGCGATTGATTATTTGATGTCTCGATCTGATGTACTGGCGGACCGGTTAGCTGTCTTTGGGATGTCAATGGGCGGTCTCCTTTCCTGGTGGACGGCTGCACTTGATGAGAGGATCAGTGTGTGTATTGATCTTTGCGCACAGGTGGATCATCATACATTAATTGAAACGAACAATTTGGATAGGCATGGCTTTTATTACTATGTACCGAGCTTAGCAAGGCATTTTACAGCAGCTGACATTCAAGAAATGATTTTTCCAAGACCGCATTTAAGCTTAGTTGGAAAACTTGATCAGCTCACGCCTGCTGAAGGCGTTGGAAGGATTCAAAAGGTATTGAGTGGAACCTATCAAGCTGCTTCATTGAAAGAACGATATCAGCTTGCCCATCTTCATGCAGGTCATTTTGAAACAGCCGCTATGCGTCACGAGGCGACACGATTTTTGAAAAAGTGGCTGTAATCAAGAAACGCTGGGACATACTACGTCAAAAGAAAGGAGGAGACAGATGAAAAAAATCACCATCATTGGCGGATGCGGTGTGATTGGACGTCTTTTAACAAAAGCGCTCTCTACTGAGTACAGTATCACGATTATTGATCTGACGAGCTGTGTAGAAGGAGTCATTTTAGCCGATGCAGCGAATGAACAGAATGTCTATGAGGCAATTCCGCGGGATACAGATGTCATCTTGCATCTTCTAAACATGGACATGACGCATGATGTGATGGATCATGAAGAATTTGCAAAAATGACTGATATTTTTTGGAGGAGTACCTATTATATGTTTCGTTCAGCCGCCCGGCTTGGCATACGAAAAGTCATTTTTGCAAGCAGCAACCATGTGACGGATCGTTATGAAGAGGATGGACGCTCCTTACTTGGACGGCAGATTACAACTGACGATGTGCCTGCGACTAAAAATGTATATGGCATTTTAAAATTTGCATCCGAACAGCTGGGCCGTTTG
The DNA here is from genome assembly GCF_001482475.1 of Bacillus sp. G1(2015b). Taxonomy (NCBI): domain Bacteria; kingdom Bacillati; phylum Bacillota; class Bacilli; order Caryophanales; family Bacillaceae; genus Bacillus; species Bacillus sp. G1(2015b). Next base: position 52,855 of record NZ_LKIC01000013.1, read on the forward strand.
TTCCACGATCAAACGGGAATGTCTGTCATCAATTTACGGATTGGAACAGTTGTAACAGATGAAATGAAGGCATTACACAAAAAACAAAGAACAAAAAGAACACTGCTGTCACATGAGGATCTTGCAGGTATGACAAAGGCAGCGATTGAATCGGATATTCCCTTTGGGACCTATTATGCTGTATCAGAGAATGAAGGAAAGCCATGGTCTACTGAGAAAACGAAGCAGGAGTTAGGCTACAAACCAGATGTCAATACGACGGAAATACTCGAAGAAAATGATCAGGCATAGGGCATAATCATGTCAAGAGCTAATGATCTTATTCTTTTGTTTCATGAGTATAAAAGCACGGCTGACATGATCTATTCAGTTGGTCTGTCAAGATGATTATAGACGCTTTCTTCCCTCGTTTGTTACATTTTAATCACGATATCGTCACAGGCTGCAGCTTACTTTCAGTTGAAATGATAACGCTTTCAAAGAAAGGGCGTGATGAACATAGATCGTTCTATTAAAGGCCGATTGTTCAATTTATTTAATTACTCTTTTCTACTCATGTTCGCATTAATTTGTGTGCTTCCGTTCATCCATGTCATTGCCGCCTCTTTTGCAACAGTAGAAGAGGTCATCACGAAGAAGTTTATCTTGTTCCCAACGACGTTTTCTTTAGAGGCATATCGATACATTTTTTCTACAGATATTGTGTATCGCAGTCTCATTGTGTCCATTTTTGTGACGCTTGTTGGAACAGCTGTCAGCATGTTTTTGTCCTCGCTTATGGCATACGGGCTGTCTCGCCAGGAGCTAAAAGGCCGGAGAACACTGATGTTTCTCGTTGTCTTCACGATGCTGTTTAGCGGAGGTATGATTCCGACGTTTATTGTGGTGAAAACACTTGGTCTGCTTGATACGTATTGGTCACTTATTCTACCGGTTGCAATCAATGCGTTCAATTTAATCATTTTGAAAAACTTTTTTCAAAACATACCGGCAAGTCTTGAGGAATCAGCGAAGATGGACGGCTGTAACGATTTAGGGATTTTCTTTAAAATTGTGCTGCCACTTTCTTTGCCAGCCATTGCAACCATTTCACTTTTTTATGCCGTGACGTATTGGAATACGTATATGACCGCCATTCTGTATTTAAATGATTCAGTGAAATGGCCGATTCAGGTGCTGCTGAGACAGATTGTCATTGTCTCAAGCGGAATGCAGGGAGATATGTCGGATATGGGCTCATCCACACCACCGCCAGACCAAACGATTAAAATGGCTGTCATTGTTGTGGCGACCATTCCGGTTCTGCTTGTCTATCCATTTATTCAAAAGCATTTCAACAAAGGGGCATTACTAGGTTCTGTAAAGGGTTAAAAAGATGGAACAACGGAGGGATCTTATGGGGAGAAAGAAATTATGGCTGATTGCGTTTGTCCTGTTATTTGCAGCAAGCGGTATTTTGTCAGCATGTTCAAGTAAAGGGGCAAACTCATCAGATGAGAAGGTTGATTTAGACAAAAAGGTAAAGCTGACATGGATGGCGATTTTATATCATCAGCAGCCGCCGAAGAATTCCGTTTTAAAAGAGATTGAGAAGCTCACAAATACAGAGCTTGATATTACATGGGTGCCTGATGCTGTGAAGGAAGATCGGTTAAATTCCGCACTTGCAGCAGGGAATTTGCCGCAAATTGTGACGATTCAAGACATTAAAAATTCGTCTGCGATTAATGCGTTCAGATCAGGCATGTTCTGGGAAGTCGGTCCGTATTTAAAGGATTATCCAAATTTAAGTAAGATGAACGAACTGATTAATAAAAACGCCTCTATAGACGGCAAGCTTTATGGCATCTATAGAGAAAGACCACTTTCAAGACAAGGGATTGTCATTCGAAAGGATTGGCTTGAAAATTTAAATTTGGATACACCAAAAACATTGGATGATCTATATGAAGTAGCCAAAGCCTTTACTGAAAAAGACCCGAATCAAAACGGAAAAGCGGATACAATTGGCTTTACGGATCGGAACGATTTAATTTATGGAGCATTTAAAACACTTGGTTCATATGAAGGTATGCCTACAGACTGGAAAGAAGAAAACGGGAAATTCACGCCAGACTTTATGACAGATGAATATATGAATACAATGAAATACATGAAAAAGCTGCGTGATAATGGCTATATCAACAAAGACTTCCCAGTGACAAGCAAAACACAGCAGCAGGAATTATTCTCACAAGGAAAAGCAGGCATCTATGTTGGAAATATGGTAGATGCCGTGAACCTGCGAGATGATGCGACAGATAAAAACATGAAAGTAGATATTATCAACCGAATCAAAGGCCCAGATGGCAAAGAACGTGTGTGGGCATCAGGTGGTCATAATGGCATCTTCGCATTCCCTAAAACAAGCGTGAAATCAGAGGCAGAATTAAAGCGGATTTTGGCCTTCTTTGACCGCATTGCTGAAGAAGATGTGTATGGTCTCATGACGTACGGTATCGATGGCCAGCATTATAAGAAAGAAGAAGGAAATACATTTGTCAGGGAAGAAAGCCAAGTGAAAGGCTGGCAGACAGATGTCCAGCCACTTGTCAGTCTTGTAGGAATTGATAAACGTTACTTGAAAAATAAAGGGGATGCAGTTCGTTCTAAATATGAAGAGCTAGAAGAAGACAATAAAAACATCATCGTTGCCAATCCTGCTGAAAGCCTGTATTCAGAAACAGCATCAGAGCGTGGAAACGAATTGAAGAAAATCATCGATGATGCGACGTATAAGTTCATTCTTGGAGACATCAGTGAAGATCAATTTCAGAAAGATGTAGAGAAATGGAAATCAAATGGTGGGAATAAAATCATAGAAGAATATGAGGCTTCCTTTAAAAAATCAAAATGATCAATAGGAACACCCCCGCAAAGCAAAAAAGCGGGGGTGTTTTGATTAAAAGTCGAAGTTGTCTGGATCTGGACCGATACGTTTGTTTTCATTTAAGTCAGAAAGACGTTTCATATCCTCATCAGTTAAGACAAAATCAAATATATCAGCGTTTTCTTTTAAACGATGTGCTTTCGTTGATTTTGGGATGGTGATGACACCTTTTTGTACATCCCAGCGCAAAATAATTTGAGCAGGTGTTTTACTGTACGTGTCTGCCAGCTCTGTGATCAGCGGGTGATGCAGCAGTTCACCCTGCATCAGCGGTGACCAAGCTTCCATTTGAATGCCATGAGAGTTCAAATACGTATAGAGTGTTTCCTGCGTTAGCTTTGGATGAAATTCTACTTGATTGATAGCTGGTTTGATCTCTGCATCTTTTAATAGCTCGTCTAAGTGATGCGGCTGGAAGTTGCTCACTCCGATGGCTCTGACCTTTCCTTCACGATACAAGGTTTCCAGTGCACGCCAAGCTTCTTTGTATTTTCCTTCAACTGGCCAATGGATTAAATACAGATCAAGGTAGTCAAGCTGAAGTTTTTTCAAGCTTTCTTCGTATGCATGAAGGGTAGATTCATATCCTAAATCGGCATTCCACACTTTTGATGTGACAAAAATGTCCTCGCGGCGCAGTCCTGTTTCTGCTAAACCAAGCTGTATGCCTCGTCCAACACCTTCTTCATTTCCATAAATAGCTGCTGTATCAATACTGCGATAGCCTAATTGAATGGCTGTTTTGACAGCATCAACTAATTCTGCTCCATCTTCCACCTTGAATACACCAAGGCCAAAGCCTGGCATGCGGACTCCATTGTTTAATGTTTTTGTACTTTGTAAATGTTCCATAATAAAAACTCCTTTAGTTGGTTTGTATTTGTTCTTTTTGTTCCATTTGATAACTGATCATCGTAAGAATGGCTGCGATGAGGACCATGATGCCGCCGACCCAGCCTGTATGCACAAGACCAAGTGAATCTGTCACGATGCCGCCTAAAAATGAGCCAATGGCAATACCGGCATTAAAGGCAGCGATATTCATAGCAGATGCGACGTCGACTGCTCCAGGGGTGTATCTTTCGGCAAAATCAACGACGGCTACTTGCAGTCCAGGTACATTCATGAAAGCAAACAGACCCATCAGCATGACGGTTCCAATGCCTAACACTGTGAATCCTGCAGTGAAGCTAAGGATAAACAAGATGATGCTTTGGATAATAAACATATAGATCAGTGCTTTCATTGGCTGTGCATTAGCAGCTTTTCCGCCAATGACATTTCCGGCTGCGATCGTGATTCCGTATAAAAGCAGGATCAACGCCACAGCCCCAGGCGCAAGACCTGTGACATGCTGTAAGAGAGGAGATAAATATGTGAAGACGACAAAGGTTCCTCCATACCCTGTGGCTGTAATGACAAATAAAAGTAAGATTCTTTTTGTTTTTAATAGGACAGCTTGATCTTTAAAGGATGTTTTCACACCCTGCTTTAGTTGAGACGGAACAAGAAAATAGTTGGATATCAGTGCGATCAGACCAATGATCACAATTACACCAAATGATGTCCGCCAGCCGAACTCGTGACCAAGAAATGTCCCGAATGGCACACCTGTCACAGTCGCTACTGTTAAACCAGTGAACATAAAGGCAATGGCGCTTGCCCGTTTTTCTTTCACGACAAGGCTTGCAGCAATCGTAGAGCCAATGGACATGAAGATTCCATGGGACAAGGCTGAAATCACCCGGCCGATTAACAGCACTGAAAAGGTCGGGGCAATGGTGGCAAGTGTATTACCAATCAAAAAGACGAGCATAATGAGCAAAAGCAATGTCTTTCTTTTCATCGTGGAAGTAAGGGAAGTCAATATAGGCGCTCCAAATGTCACACCAAGTGCATATAAAGAGACAGTCCAGCCCGCCTGACTGACGCTCACTCCAAAGTCCTCTGAGATCATTGGCAAAAGACCGACACTAATGAACTCAGTTGTTCCTATAGCAAAAGCACTAATCGCTAGTGCGAGCAGAGCAAAATGGTTTTGCTTGTTCTTCATCAGTAAGTTCACATCCTTCTGTGATGACATTTTGATAGACGAAGCCGATCGGCAAGAGTTATTATCTAACATAGATGACGAAAAAAAAAGTACGTACTTTTTTGTAATATAGGTACTAAAAAGTGCCTATTCGTACAAAGAGGAGTGAATATTCGATGGAAAAGAAAAAATATAATATCTCTGTGGAAGCAACGCTTGATGTCATAGGCGGGAAGTGGAAGTGTGTGATTTTATGTCATTTGACACACGGGAAAAAACGTACGAGCGAATTGAAGCGGCTTATGCCAAACATCACACAAAAAATGCTGACGCAGCAGCTGAGAGAGCTTGAAAGTGATGGCGTCATTAACCGGATTGTCTATGAACAGGTGCCGCCTAAAGTGGAATATGAATTAAGTGAATACGGACAGTCACTCGAAAGAATTCTCAATGCGCTATGCGATTGGGGAGCAGCTCATATTGAACGTGTGTATGGAGAGCCGCTTTCAGTGCTGGAAGACAGCATCTTAAATGAACAGTTTAAATAAAAGAGCCCCGCTTTCGTGTGAGAGCGGGACTCTTTGTGTTACGTGCTTTTTTTCTGGTCGCGGTATTTACCAGGAGTTGTGCCTTCCAGCTTTTTAAAGGATCGGATGAAATTTTGCGGGTTTTTATATTTCAGTTTTTCCGAAATTTCTTTGACGGACATATCGGTTTCTACAAGCCAGTTTTTAGCGACATGGTGTCTGTAGGAAGAGAGATATTCACTAAAGGAGATATCCATTTCCTTTCTGAAAATACTGCTTAAATAATTAGGATTGTAATGCAGGCGTGTGGCGATTTCATCCAAGGTGAGATCTGAGTCGAATTCTTGATGAATAATATGAATGATTTTTTCTGAGATGTTTTTGTATTGTGAGTCTTCACGTGCAGCAAGCTGGTCAATAATTGGCCGGATGATCTCATGTTTCAGCCATGCTTCTGTATCTTCAAAGGTTTTAAATTCAAAAATCGTATCATAGAGCATTTTGTTGTCTTCGATCTCAAATAATTCAATACCTAGCAAATGCATCAGCTCAATTAAATTGTTTAAAAAACGAGCGAGGGCGATCTGGTATTCGTGCGGTCCTGCATTTTTAGAGAAAATGGATTGCAAGAGCACATGTAAATAGTGATCCGCCTTGCCTTGATCGCCAGCTTTCACCGCATCAAATAAATCATGCTGCAGCTGTTTTGGAAAATGGGTTTTGAACGCCTTTCCTTGCTGGATATGCTCATATAAGATAATGGATTTTTTCTCTGCTTTGAGTCTGTATTTTAAGGCTTCTTTTCCTTCAATGTAAGCGTGTTTTGCCATCGTAAGCTCCTTAAACTGGCGGCTGATCCCAATGCTGATCGATAAACCAAGCTCTTCTTCGATACGCTGCTGAATGGTTTCTGCTAATTGGTTTAAATATTCAGTAAACTCTTCGTCTAATTTTGAGTGGTTAAGGATAATCGTTGTTTGATGTTCATTGACAACGGTTGGCTGAAGGTGTTCCTCTTGCGGAATAATCTGCTCGATCAGTCCATTGATCGCAAATAAAAGCAAATCAGCATCTTTTTTTTCATAAGGTGTTCCTTTTAACGTATCGATTTGAGTCACAAGCATGGACAAATGAGACCAGCCCTGGGGAAAGCCTAAGCTTTGGAACCGGTTGTTTACTTCTTCATCTGTCAGCTTTCCAAGCAGCAGCCGTACCATAAAGTATTGCTGTAAGTGTGTCACTTGCTGCTCAATCCGTTCCTCTAAATCATTGTTTTGATCTTTCATTTGTTTAATACTTGATTCAATCAACTCAAATTCATTTTGAAAAGGCTGTTTTTGCAAAAATGATTCATTGCGTGCAAATGACTCGTATAATAAGCGGATTGGTTTATAAAAGTGTCTGGAACCAAACCATGAAAATAGTAATGAAAGCGCTAACAAAATAGTGCAGATAATAAAGGTAATCCACCCGATTGATTTCGTTTGCTGCTTAAGTTCTGGAATAGAAACAAAGGATAGGTATGTCCATTCATTATAATCTGATTTTTGAAATGTGATTTGATAGTTGAGTTCGTCGATCTTCATATCAAATTGTCCTGATCGTTTTTCAAGTGAGAGCACATGCTTGACGAAATCTTGATATTTCAGCGATTCACCAATTTGTTCTTTGCGATTATGTAGCAGCACTTTTCCGTTTGTATCGATGACAAACATGCTATCTGATTGAGAGAAGTCAGGCATGTTATCAGCAATCACGCAGCTTGGAATGCTGGCGACAGCGATTCCCTTTTTTTGAACGCTGTTCATAGGCAGTTGTTTGATTAAATTCACATTGTACTTGCAAAAGGATGCTTTACCTTCTTTAGTCGCAACAAGTGGATTATTCTCTTCAAGTGCCCAGCTGGAGTGACTTGGTATATTGAGGTAAGAGGTCAGCGCTTTTTCTTGGTCTTCGCTTGTGACATGATAAAGCCCCGAATTGTTCATGTACCAGTCTTCCATTTTACTGACGAGTGTAATATTGGAAAGGTCGGTGTCAAAGGTTTGCAGGTAGTTCAGTTCCTGCTGTACTTGATTATAAAGCTGGAATTGGTCTGGATTTAAAGGTTCTGCCAGTGTTTGAAGGAGAGGTGTCGAACTGACATAGTGAGTGAGAGAATGATCAACCGTTTTTAAAATATGCTCAATATTGGATTGCGTTTGTTTGACGCTGTCGAGCTTTTCATTTGAGATATTTTCAAGTGCTGTTTTTTGCGAATGCTGATAAGAAAAAATACCGACAATGATAACAGGAATCGTACTAAGTATGAAAAAAAACGTCACAAGCTTGTAATAAAATTTATACTGCCTTCTTTTCATAAAACCCCCCATTTCAAACGAAACAATCTTTTCCCCTTAATTTATTAATCCAAAAATCTGGTAGGTTTGTCAATAATCATTTTCTGAGATTAGGATCATTTTCTTATGTTTTATGTAACGTTTTGAGTAGCATCACCTATGAAAATATGATCTGTTGATATGATTGTAGACGGATTTTTCATCCTTAAGATACAGTTAACACATGCATCAGCATGAGGGGAGGCTTTATCAATGAAAACAGAGGATGTCACTGCCAAGGGTGTGCCTGCGGCAGCTTTGAAAAACGAAAAAAGAAAGCGCTTACTTAATCAACTGCTTAGTCAAAAGTTTTTGTATTTAATGATTTTGCCGGGGCTCATTTATTTTCTTGTTTTTAAATATGTGCCAATGTGGGGGCTCATCATTGCCTTTCAAGATTACCAGCCGTTTCTCGGTATTCTTGGCAGTGAGTGGGTAGGCTTCAAACACTTTATTCGCTTGTTTACAGAACCAACATTTTTCATCTTATTAAAAAATACGCTGATTTTATTTGCCATGAATGTTGTGATTTTCTTTCCAATTCCGATCTTATTAGCTCTTCTTTTAAACGAAGTGAGATTGGCATTGTTTAAGAAGTTTGTACAGACGATGATTTATATCCCTCACTTCATGTCATGGGTCATTGTCGTGTCCTTATCTTTTGTTTTGTTAACAGTAGATGGCGGGTTAATTAATGAATTGATTGCTTTCTTTGGAGGGGAAAAGATTAACTTCCTTCTTAGTCAGGAATGGTTTAGACCAATGTACATTTTACAGGTGATTTGGCGGGAAGCAGGCTGGTCGACGATCATTTACCTTGCGGCGATTACAGCGGTAGATCCGCAGCTATATGAAGCAGCAAAAATGGATGGTGCGGGGAGATTGAGACAAATGTGGCACATCACACTTCCTGCCATCAAAAGTGTCATTGTCGTTCTGCTTATTTTGAAAATTGGTGATACGCTTGAGCTTGGCTTTGAGCATGTCTATCTATTGCTGAACGCAACGAACCGGGAAGTAGCGGAGATTTTTGATACGTACGTTTATACAGCAGGTCTTAAGCAAGGACAATTCAGCTATAGTACCGCTGTTGGTTTATTTAAAGCAGCCGTTGGACTTATTTTGGTTATGCTGGCAAACCGTTTAGCGAAGAAATTCGGGGAAGAAGGTATTTATTAAAAAGGGAGATGAGGAAGAATGACATTATCGATTGAAAAGGGATCACCGCTTGAGCATGCAGAGAAATTAGCACAAACCATTATGAAAGCGTATACACCGATTGAGCTGCCGCCAGCTGGAAGATGGCATTATCATCAAGGGGTTTTCCTTTGCGGCGTTATGAAGCTATATGAGGCAACAGGGAACGAGGCTTATTTCGATTATGTGAAAAACTATGCGGACTCACTTATTGATGAGTACGGAAATCTATTATTTCGCAGGGATGAGCTTGATGCCATACAAGCAGGGCTCATTTTATTCCCTCTTTACGAACGAACGAGAGAAAAGCGGTATGTGCTCGCAGCGGAGAAGCTGCGCGGACTTTATCGTACGCTAAACCGCACGTCTGAGGGCGGATTTTGGCATAAAGATAATTATGCTTATCAAATGTGGCTCGATGGTCTCTACATGGGCGGTCCTTTTGCCTTAAAGTATGCTCAGCTTAAAGGTGAAGAGTCACTTGTGGATATGGTCATCCATCAAGAGCATCTCATGAGAAAGCATACGAAAGATGAACAAACAGGTCTATATTATCACGCGTGGGATGAACGAAAAACGATGCCATGGGCTGATCAAAAGACGGGCTGTTCCCCAGAGTTTTGGGCAAGATCGTTTGGCTGGTATGTCCTTGCATTAGCAGATATGATCGAGGACCTGCCCGAGCAGCATGAAAGGCGGAAAGTGTGGAAGGAAACACTGACAGACATGCTGGAAAGTGTGGCAAAGTACCAGGATCAAACGACAGGTCTCTGGCATCAAATCATTGATAAAGGAGATCACAGTGACAATTGGCTTGAAAGCTCGGGATCGTGTTTATTCATGTACGCCATGGCAAAGGCGATGAATGAAGGGTATGTAGGTCTCCATTATGTTGATCATGTGGTCAAAGCATATCAAGGCTTGATTCAGCATAAGACGGCTGAGAAAGAAAATGGTGATTTTACCATCAACGATATTTGTATTGGAACATCTGCGGGATTTTATGATTATTACGTTGGAAGAGAGCGGAGCACAAATGACTTGCACGGGGCAGGCGCTTTTATTATGGCGTTAACTGAGCTAGAAAAGCTGTCTGTTTTTCAAAAGGCATGAGAAGGCAAAAAAGAGCCGCCGTATGGCTCATCAGTTTCATCGCTGCCTTTTGTTTATCTGCCTGTCAGGGGAAAACAAACGGTATCGATGTCCTGATTTTTTCTGATATGTCAAAGGGAATGAAGGATCAATTAGTGGAGAAGGCTTTTCAGCCGGAACAAGAGACTTATAGCGTCCACATCTTTCCGGCGGTTCCTGAAAAGCTTCTTGTTGAAATTACCTCAAAAGAGGGGGACGTGATGCTTGTCCCAGAAGAAATGTTTAGAACGTATGATGATCCTGAAAGCTTTCAGCTGCTGGAAGAGATGGAAATAGGCGATCAAGCAGCAGGACCATATACGGTCGAGGACAAAAAGACAGGGAAAACGGTCGATTATGCGGTACAAATCAATAAAGGAAAGAAAAAACTCAACGGTTATACCTTTCAATTACATCGAGATATGGTCGCTTTTATTCCCGTGTATGCTGACAAGACGAAAGAGGCGCTGTCTCTCATGAAACAGCTTCGTGAAAACCAATAGAAAATGGGGTGAGGAATGTGAAACGGGTCGTGATTTGTGGGCTAAGTCATCGTGCGTTCAATATGTTTATTCGACCGCTTACAGAGGATTTCAATGAGCATTATAAGATTACAGGGCTTCTAGATATAGATCATCAGCGGTATACACTTTGTCAGGAGCGTTTTCCATCACTCCGAGGCGTTTCGTTTTTTCATGAAGATGCATTTGATCAGATGGTCAAGAAAGCAAAACCAGATATCGTCATTGTGGCAGGCAGGGATGATACACATGTCACGTATATCATGCAGGCACTTGACCATGATCTAGATGTCATCACCGAAAAGCCGATGGTGACAACAGCAAAAGACGCCAAAAAAGTAATGGAAAAAGAGGCGGAAAGTAAAGGAAAGGTCACGGTCACCTTTAATTATCGCTACAATCCCTTCCATCGAAAGATAAAAGAACTGATTCTAGACGGGAAAATTGGAAGGGTCACATCCGTTGAACTGAGCTGGCTGATTGATACGTATCATGGTGCTAGTTATTTCAAAAGGTGGAACCGTACACGTCAATTCTCTGGCGGACTGTCTATTCATAAGTCGACGCATCATTTTGATCTGGTCAACTGGTGGATTGATCAAAAGCCGAAGCAAGTATTTGCCTACGGGGCGCTGAACTATTACGGCAGCGAAAGCCCTTGGAATCCCTTGCACGGGGAGGAAAATAGATTTTGCGGAACATGTCATGTGAAGGATATCTGTCATTATGAAGCAAGGTGGAATCCGCGGGTTGAGCGCTCGAAGGTGGAGGACGACCATATTGAATTCGGTCAGGAGCAAACGCAGCAGTACTCAAATTATCGCCCGGATGCGTGCATTTTTGATCAGGAAATTGATATTGAGGATACATATGTGGCGTCAGTCGCTTATGATCAAGGGGCTCTGCTCAGCTATTCGATTCAATTCTCCGCCCCATATGAAGGCTATCGTCTGGCTATTAATGGGACAAAGGGGCGTATTGAAACAAATGAGTTTCATGTGCCATCAAGAATTCCTTTTCAATTCCCAGAACAAACAATTTCTTATTACCCGATGTTTGGATCAAAGGAGACAATTGAAGTCGTCAAGCAGCCAGGCGGACATGGCGGAGGAGATCCTCTGCTTTTGGCTGATTTATTTATAGGAAAAGATCCATTGATTCACTACGACATTTTAGCAGGTGCAGAGGCTGGTGCTTATTCGATTGCTCTTGGAGAAGGCATGTGGCGATCTGCCGCAGAAAAACGCCCAATTGAAATTGATGAATTGTTTCATAAAGAGAAGGTGTAAAGAGAAAGAGAGGAGGGGAAAGAGATGGATCATGATGGTTCAATGAGCAGAATGCTGAGGATGTGTGAGTGGGTGATGAGACTCGCCCATACGAATTTGCTATGGCTTTTGTTCACTATCCTAGGGCTTGGAATATTTGGCTTGATGCCTGCGACCACTGCGTTATTTTCCGTAATGAGAAAGTGGATTCAAGGGCATGAGCAGGTCAATGTATTCCGCACTTTTTGGAAGGTATACCGGGAGGAGTTTGTCCGCTCTAACATGATTGGAGTGGTGCTGTTCATCATTGGAACGATTATTTATGTCGACCTTGCTTATATTTATCCGACGAGCTGGTCCCTACATGTGCTTCGCTTTGCTATATATATTTTTGGTTTTCTGTTTATTGTGAGCTTATTTTATATTTTTCCGCTGCTTGCTCATTATGATTGGAAAAAACGTCTCTATCTGAAATTCTCTCTTCTGCTGGGTGTGTCATATTTGCAATATACACTCTCTATGCTTGTTTTCTCGGCTGTGCTGTTTGTTCTGTTTGCTTATTTACCGGGAATCGTGCCATTTTTTAGTGTGAGCATACTTGCCTACGGTCATATGTGGCTGGCCTATCAAGTCTTTAAAAAGGTAGAGTTTGAAAGTGAGCATGAGACAGCCGAAGTGAAGAAGCTGCTGCCGTCTTTCCTTCAATCGAAGCGGGTGAATACGCAGTGAAGTGAACCATCTGCTATAATGGTGTCACCGTGATGAAAAGGAGAGATGAGACTCGTGTCAGTGAAAGAAATTTCAATAGAAGAATTAAAACAAAAGCTGGAGCAGGAAGACGCCATTCAGCTTGTCGATGTACGTGAGGATGAAGAGGTCGCAGAAGGGATGATCCCGGAAGCGATCCACATTCGAATGGGAGATATCCCTGAGAAGCTGGATGCATTCGATCAAACGCAGGAATATTATATTATTTGCCGCTCTGGTAAACGTAGTGAAAATGTCTGCTATTACTTAGAAGATCAAGGCTACCAAGCGACCAATGTTGTTGGTGGGATGCTTGCTTGGACAGGAGAAACAAAACCGAAGTTATAAATTGAAGACCTTTCATCGATAGGATGGAAGGTTTTTTGTTCATATGCCTCTCTCTATGTGCATAAAGATAGAGTAGCGAGAGAAGGGAGAGTGGCATAGGTGCTAAAGGTAGCTGTATTTGATGAAGAGCATGAGAAAGATTTGCAGAGCGAAATCAATCATTTTTTAAAAGGAATGGATGACGACCAAATCATTGACATCAAGTACAATGTAGCGGTGATCTGTGAGCAGGGAGGGGAACAGCTCTACTGTTTTTCTGCACTCATTTTATATAAAAAGTAGACGGTATCAAAAAAAGGACCTGCTTGAAGGGTCCTTTTTCTTAGGTTAGCTGGCGTCAATATATAAACGGTGCTTGTTGCAGTGAACACATTGGAAGAGGTAGCCTTGTAAGTCTCCTCCGTTGACGAGCCATTGCTTTAGGTTCTCTTTCGTTAATCCTTCGCCGCTGCAAATGTCTTCGATATCCTCGGCGAGTTCTTCCTCTAGATGTTCAATCTCTTTCCAGCCGACATACTGGACGATTGCGCAAAAATCTCCGCAATGACTTAACCAATATTCCTGCTGCCATCCGCGGTACCCTGGCGTTCTATAGATCAGCTCATTGATATATTCCTCTTGATCGACGTCATCACAGCTCGCATCGTCTTGAAAGGTTCCATTGTATTTTTTAGCCGCTGATCCATCTTTAATGCACCAAGGACAAATTCCCTCCACATCTTCAACAGCATAAAAAGGACCATGGTACATATAATCTCTTTCTTTCTCACAAACAGGACATGTCGTATGCTCTTTTTTAATCACGTTTAACAAAACTGGGTCTGGGTTGTACTTGAACGTAGGTAACGTCATATAAACCTCCATTATGTAGAAAGTGATGATTCATCACTATTTTAAAGGAATCCTCAAGCTCGAGACAATCTTAAATTGTTTATATAGAAAAAAGCCGTTCGGATGAGGAACGGCTTTTTTCTCGCTTGCGATTATGCTTTTTTTACTCTTGGACTTCTTGGTTTATTGACTTGATTGGCTTGTTTGATGATTCTTCGTTCATCATTTAGTGATTTATACAGCGAGACAATCATCAATATGATGACAACGGAGAACGGCAAGGCTGCGAGCTTGGCTGTATTTTGCAAGGCTTCGAGTCCCCCTGAAAATAAAAGCACAGCAGCAACAGCAGATTGGATAATGCCCCAGCTGACTTTGACACTGCCAGAAGGATTCAATGATCCGTAGGTTGTCTGCATTCCAAGCACAAATGTAGCTGAATCAGCCGATGTAATAAAGAATACGGCGATTAATATGAGTGCTAGTATCGATGTAATCATCGCCAGCGGATATTCATTAAGCACACCGAAGAGCATCGTTTCAGTTGATAGACCTGCAACATCAACAATATTCTTTTGCTGTAAGTCCATTGCAGATACACCGAAAATCGAGAACCATAGGAATACTAGGATAGAAGGAGCGACTAAGACACCCACTAAAAATTCGCGAATCGTTCGCCCGCGTGACACTCTAGCGATAAAGATCCCGACAAATGGTGCCCAAGAAATCCACCATGCCCAATAAAAGATTGTCCATCCATTAATCCATTCTCTCTTTTCAGGATCATTTGGAGATAGACGGAAGCTCATTTGAACGATATTGGATAAGTATTGTCCAATCGAGTCAGTAAATGAATTTAAGATAAAAACAGTTGGACCTACCAAAAGTAAGAAAAACATCAGAACAGCTGCTAATACCATGTTGATATTACTTAAGTATTTAATGCCTTTTCCAATTCCGCTCAAAGCAGATGCAAGGAAAAGCACCGTCACAATGATAATAATGATCAATTGTGTGCTAAAGGCAATTGGAATATGAAAAAGATAATTCAACCCACCGTTTATTTGTGCTGCACCTAATCCTAGGCTTGTCGCAACACCAACTACAGTTGCAAATACCGCAATACAATCGATGGTTTTTCCGATCCATCCATTCGTTTTATTTCCTAAAACAGGCTGCAGCGTTGCACTGATTAAGCCAGGTGCATCTTTTCTAAATTTAAAGTAAGCAATGCAAAGTGCAACAATGGCATAAATCGCCCATGCATGAAGCCCCCAGTGGAAAAATGTATAGCGAAGGGAATCGCGGAAGGCCTGTGCAGTTTCAGTCTCCCCTGTTGGTGACTGAATAGCATAGTGGCTGATCGGTTCAGCTGCTCCGTAAAAAACAAGACCAATTCCCATACCGGCACTAAATAGCATAGCAAACCAAGAAAATAGACCGAATTCAGGCTCTTCCCCCGGTTTTCCTAGCGTAATCTTACCGATTGGGCTAAAGATAAAGAATAGACAAAAGCCGACAAGCAGTGATACCACTAACAAGTAATACCAGCCAAAGTCATTTGTAATGTATGTTTGAATTTGATCTGTGACATTTTGCAATGTGTCTGGAGAAAACGCTCCCCACATCACGGCAACAAATGTGATCGCAATCACAATCCAAAATACACTTGATACGTTTTTCACACCATCTCACTCTCCTGTTGTTCTACACGTTTAAGCAGAGGACTTAGCTTAATATCCCCTAACTCAACTTATTTCAAACAAAAAGAGGCGAGCTTCTCACTCGACCTCTACTTTACCGTAACATGTTTTGCTTCCATTTATCAACTATCGATATGGGAAGACGATTTTTCCTCAATTCGTTTGCGAAGACGGTAGACATATTCTTTTAAACATACAGCGAAAATGGTAAACGCCAAAACAATGGCGACTTTTAACGGGGTAATCGACAGCTTCAAGAAAACAGCAGCTGTCAAACTAATAACGACCGCAAGAACAATCGGTAGTGCACGTCTGATCATTGAACTCTCTCCTTTGCTTCTAGTGCAGCATTCATGCCGGCAAGCCTGCCTGTCACAAGTGCTGACGTGATATTGTAACCGCCTGTATAGCCATGGATATCTAGAATTTCTCCGCAGAAATAAAGACCGGGCATTTTTTTAGACGCCATTTTCTTCGGTTCAATTTCCTTCACAGAAACGCCGCCTCCTGTCACAAACGCTTTGTCCAAGGATAGGGTACCATTTGCATGCACAATAAAATGTTTGCAATCATGGGCAAATGCACGCAGTTTATCCTTGGCTAGACCAGAGAATGTGTCTTGTGGATCAATACCGTTCCGTTCTAATAAAAACAATAAATAGCGTTCTTGCATCCAAGACTTGAGGACATTTTTAATGGCTTTCTTCGGTTCATCTTTTAGGTCACGATGAAGCTTTTGGAACAGCTCCTCGTCATTCAGCTTCGGATATAAGTCAATTTGCAGGCGGACTGCCGGCTGCTTTTTCAATTCTTTCACAACAAATCCGCTGCATCTAAGAACAGCTGGACCCGATAAACCAAAGTGAGTAAAGATCATATCCATGACATGTGTGACGACGGGTTTCCCTTTTTTATTTAAAACACTGACAGCCACACTTCTTAAAGAAAGACCTTGAAGCACTTTTTCTTTAATAAATCGTTCATCTGATGTGACCGGTACCTCTGTTGGGAAAAGCTCTGTAATGGTATGACCGGCTGCTTCTGCCCATGCATAGCCGTCACCAGTAGAGCCGGTATGCGGCACACTTTTTCCGCCGACAGCAATGACGACAGCCTTACTTGAAATTTTTTCATCATTATTTGTAACAATTCCAGCTGCTTGTCCGTCTTGATACAGAACCGTTTTAATCTTTTCGTTCGTTCGAATGGTGACATTGAGGGCGCGGAGCCTGTCTAGAAGGGCATCCACAACAGATTGTGCTTTGTTTGATACAGGGAACATACGTCCATGGTCTTCTTCTTTTAGTTCAATGCCAAGGTTTTCAAAAAACGAAATAATATCCTCGTTGTTGAACTCAGAAAATGCACTATATAGAAAACGGCCGTTTCCGGGAATATGCTTGATGATTTCTTCTACTGGAAGGCGATTGGTGACGTTACACCGTCCGCCGCCAGAAATGGCCAGCTTTCTGCCAAGTTTGTTTCCTTTGTCAATTAACAGAACAGTAGCGCCATGCTCTGCTGATGCAATCGCGGCCATCAGTCCAGAAGGTCCGCCGCCAATGACAATGACATCATAATGTTTCATGTTACATTCCTCTTTCTACTTTCAGTCATTTTTCTATTATAACGAAGATTAGGGAAGGCTGAAATATGAATTGATTGGTTTTGTGACTTCAGTATTGGATTTGTTACCTGTGTGTTGAATTGATGTGGTAAAATAGTTAAGTTGAATATTCATTAGAAAAATGGTGGTTAAGCGCATGTCTAATAAATTGCTTCGTGGTACGTTGGTTTTAACGATAGGGACGTATCTCTCTCGTATTCTTGGTATGATTTATTTAATTCCATTTAGCGCAATGGTTGGAGCAACTGGTGGTGCGCTATTTCAATATGGATACAATCAGTATACGATCTTTTTAAGTATTGCTACGCTTGGTTTTCCAACAGCGGTATCAAAATTTGTTTCCAAATATAATGCGATCGGCGATTATGAGACAACAAGAAAAATGTTCAGGGCGGGTATGTCGGTCATGCTTGTCACCGGGATTATCGCCTTTTCTATTTTATATTTGTCCGCACCGATTTTTGCCAAGATTCAGCTTGGCGGATCAAATGAAACAGGCGGTTTGACTGTCGATCAAGTGGTATATGTGATTCGGATGGTCAGCTTAGGCCTTTTGGTTGTGCCGATCATGAGTCTTGTACGGGGTTTCTTCCAAGGGCACTCCATGATGGGACCAACAGCTGTTTCCCAAGTGATTGAACAACTTGTCAGAATCATCTTCCTATTAACGGCGACGTTTATTATTTTAAAGGTGCTTGACGGCGGGCTTGTCATTGCTGTCGGGTATGCAACATTTGCCGCACTGATCGGTGCATTTGGCGGTTTATTTACGCTTTATTTATATTGGCTGAAGCGGAAGGACCGGCTCTTATCTATGCAGCCGAATACAGGCGCTCACTCTGATTTATCTTATAAGCAAATGTTTACAGAGCTGTTTAGCTATGCGGCGCCTTATGTATTTGTTGGACTTGCGATTCCAATTTACTCTTATATTGATACAAACACAATTAACAGAGCCATGATTGCATCAGGGCATCAGGATATAAGTACAGCGGTATTGTCCATTGTGACGTTATATTTACCGAAGCTTGTGATGATTCCTGTGTCTCTTGCAACAGCGTTTGGCTTAACCTTGATTCCGACGATTACGGAATCATTTACAGCACGTAATTATAAGCTGCTCAATAGACAAATTGACCAGACGATGCAGATCATTTTATTTTTCGTACTGCCTGCATCATTTGGTATCTCAGCATTGGCTGGACCGGTTTATTGGTTTTTCTATCCATCAGTTCACCCTGAGATTGGGATCTCCATTTTGTTCTGGTATGCACCTGTTGCATTATTGTTTTCTTTATTCACCATTAATGCAGCGATTCTGCAAGGGATTAACAAACAAAAATTTGCTATCGTTAGTCTTTTGTTAGGGATCATTATTAAAACGGTTCTGAACATCCCGCTGATCAGCTGGCTGCAAGGAAATGGTTCTGTACTGGCAACGGCATTAGGCTACAGTGCATCTATCTTGTATATGTTTATCATGATTAAACGCCATGCTGGCTATTCGTTCCGCAGAATTTTCAAACGTTTTATTCTGATTGGTATTTTAACGGCGATCATGGCTGTGGTGGCTTATGTGACATGTCAGCTTGTGAGCCAAGTGATTTCTTATGAAGGCGGAATAGTACAAGCGGGTATCGTCATTTTGATTTCCATGATCACTGGCGGCGGTGTGTATATGTTCTTATCTTATAAGGTGGGATTACTAGAGCGTGTACTTGGCAGCCGTATGCCGAAATTTTTAAGAAAAAAGAGTTAAGAAGAGGTAGATATTCATGAGGCTTGATAAATTACTTGCTAACAGCGGCTTTGGTTCAAGAAAAGATGTGAAAAAGCTTGTCAAGGCCCGGGCGGTCACAGTGAATGGGGAAGTGGCGAAGCAGGTGAAAGATCATGTTGATCCATCAAATGATGAAGTGCTCGTACACGGAGAGCGTGTAGAATATAAAGAATTCATTTACTTAATGATGAACAAACCGGACGGGGTGATTTCAGCCACTGAAGATCTGCGGGATGAAACGGTTGTGGATTTACTCGAGCCGGAGGATATCGCAAGGGAGCCATTTCCTGTGGGGAGACTGGATAAGGATACGGTCGGTCTCCTTCTCCTCACAAATGATGGCCAGCTTGCTCATCAATTACTTTCTCCAAAAAAGCATGTGCCAAAAACGTACGAAGTTCATTTGAAATATCCTTTAGGTGATCAAGACATTAAGCGTCTTGAAGAGGGTGTTGTTATCTTAGATGATTATCACACGAAGCCGGCGAAGGTCGAAGTAGATGCGAATGAAGAGAAAGATACACGCATCCGATTGACGATTACTGAAGGGAAGTACCATCAAGTGAAGCTGATGGCCCAAGCGGTGGGAAATGAAGTGATCTTTTTAAAAAGGCTCACAATGGGGGCTGTCTCATTAGATGAAGATCTAGCACCTGGAGAGTACCGTGAATTGACGGATGAAGAATTAGACAGCTTAATGAATCGTGAATAACGTAAGAATAAAAGAAAAGAACCGGCATATCGCCGGTTCTTCAGCGTGTAGACAAACCCTCGCATTCTTTGTCAGTCCTGCGCGCTGGTGCTCACGAATGTTCGATTCGCTCCGCGCCAGTGCTCGTTCTTCCTAGACTTCAAAGGTT
>NZ_LKIC01000014.1:0-2878 GCF_001482475.1 Bacillus sp. G1(2015b)
CTCGCCCTTCCTAGACTGCAAAGGTTTTCTAACACGCTGAAAAGAAGACAAAGGGCTAAAATAAAAACCATTTTAGCCCTTTGTCAGCAATCTAAAAAACGCCCTTTTCATAGGGCGTTTTTTGATGTTTATTTTGAAATCAATTCACGAATTTTTTCTTCAATAGGTGTTAACGGCCGGCCTAGTAATGTTTCGAAATCTTGGCTTTCGACAGCTAATGCACCATCGCGAATGCCGCTTTGAATGGCTTTGACAAATGGCACTGCTTCTTTTGGTACACCATTTGAAGCTAAAAATTCTCCAAATGTATCTACATCTATTTTTTCTACTTTGATTTCTTTTCCGCTCACCTTGCTGACAATTTGTGCAAGCTCACTATGTGTCCGAAGCGGGCCTGACAGTTCATATATCTCCTGATCATGTACTGGAAGTGTTAACGCATTTGCTGCCGCTTCTGCGTAGTCATTTCTTGTTGCCCAGCCAACCTTTCCTTCGCCAATAGGGCTTAAAAATGGTGCGCCGCTGACTGACGCCAGAATCGTATCTTTTTCGTTTTCAACATACCAGTTGTTTCTTAAAAATACATGAGGAATGCCAGAGGCCAAAATGGCTTCTTCTGTTTTGGCATGGTCATTTGCAAGGACAAGCTGACTCTCTCTTGCATTGACAACACTTGTATAAGCAATAAAACTCACATTTGCTGCTTTTGCCGCTTCGATTGCCGCTTTATGCTGCTGCACGCGGTCTCCATCCGCCGTTGAAATAATCAACAGACGGTCAATGCCCTCAAATGCTGATGTCAGGGTGTCTGGCTGAGTAAAATCTCCACGGCGTACATCCACCCCAGCATCCTTCAAATGTGCTGCTTTTTGCGGATTTCGAACACTGACTGCAATTTGTTCAGCCGGTACTTTTGTAAGCAAATGCTTGACGACGAGCGATCCAAGTTGTCCCGTTGCGCCTGTTACTAATAATTTCATTTGTTGACCTCCTCATTTTTCGTTCAACGGTGATGTGCATTCGTTATAATCGAAATGGTTACAACAAAGGTGTAAAAAAGCTCTAATGTACGAGCTTTTTTATTCCGCCTCTGTTAATAATTGCTGAATTGTCACTTGCTTTAGGTGATTCTCAAGTGCAGCTTGTGCTTCTTTTAGTTCATGCCGAAGTCTCGTGTCCATCGCTTGACCAATCGGGCATGCGATGACGGGCTGATGAAAGTTAAACAATTCTTCATCCTCGCTTACATCCACAGCACGATACACATCTAACAGCGTAATATCTTCAGCTGCTCTTTTTAAATAAGCACCGCCTACTCCGCGGCGAATCTCAATGAGACCCGCCCGTTTGAGCATTGCCATCATTTTTCGAACAATGGCTGGATTTGAATTCACGCTCTCTGCAATAAAATCACTAGTACACTCTTTTGGAACACCTGCAATAAATGACACAATATGAACAGCAATCGGATACCTGCTGCTAATTTGTTTCACAATCTTTCACCACCGTTGTAATCAATATAGTTACAATAAGTGATTTTGTCAATCAATAAACGGATTTTTCTTTCGTTCCCAATCCTCATACGTCATGATATCGTAGTCTTCTCCTGTATCAAGTTCAACTGGAGCAATGCATTCAAGCAGATTCTCATCTGGGTCAAGAAAATAGATCGCTGCATGAAATTGCGGCGGATTATCGAGAACTAAAGGCTGCTTTTCTTCTGAAAAACCAAACATTGGGTGAATGCTGATGCCTCTTTCGATCAGCCAAGTCTTGATCTGTTCGATACTAGACGTTGTAATTTGAAAGGCAACGTGCCGAGTCGCTGGATGGTATGGAAAGTCATTTATATCTACTTTCCACAGGCCAAGCCAGCTCTTTCCTTTCTCAATCCATAAAAAAGCAACTCGTTCATTTTCATGAGCAAGTGTCAATTCCAATTTTTCATAAAACGCAATAGATGCCTTCAAGTCACTCACAGGTAAATGTGCTTCATATAAACCTTTCATCATCATCAAAATCACTCCTTTTCTACCTTCTATTCTGCAGGAGTTGATGATATTCTGCCTCAGCAAAACGATGTATTTTATCCCTAACATTAGTTTGAGAGACATCGTATGTTTGACCCTTTGCAGATGGGGGAAGGTGTTCAAATAAAATAACAGAAAGGAGCGGTTCATATGCCTTGGACGATGAACGATTATCCAGCTTCATTTCAATCATTAGACAACGTCATTCGAAAAAAAGCGCTTGAGATTGCCAATAAAATGATACAGGAAGGCTATGAGGAAAATAGAGCCATTCCCATTGCAATCAGTCAAGCGAAAGAGTGGAAAAAGAACGCAACGGAGAAAGAGGTAGAAAATTTCTCATCTCATGGTTCTGTCAAACCTTCTGAGGGCAGCAGCTCCGCAAGACCAGAGCTCATGGATCATGCGCAGCATGTAGTGAAGCACACGGAAGGCTGGGCGATTCAAACAGAGAAAGCGAAACGAGCAAGTGAGGTCAAAGAAACAAAACAAGAAGCAATTGACCGGGCAAAGGAGATTTCAGCTAATAAAGGAACATCCGTTGTCATTCACCGAAAAGATGGGACGATTCAGGACGTGTTAAAGCCGCAATAAGACCGCTCGTCAGCGGTCTTAGCGTGTAGACAAACCCTCGCATTCGGTGTCAGTCCTGCGTGCCGGTGCTCACGAATGTTAAATTCGCTCCGCTCCGGTACTCGTTTCTTCCTAGACTGCAAAGGTTTTCTATCACGCTGAAGGAAAACAAAAGGCTAAAATAAAGATCATTTTAGTCTTTTGTCAACAATGCAAAATACCTACTAAGAATAGACCGATTCCAAGACCAAAAGTTTTCAAGTCGGCTGTTCCTG
>NZ_LKIC01000015.1:0-55131 GCF_001482475.1 Bacillus sp. G1(2015b)
TTCTATCAGGATCAGTTCCAGTCGGAACTGGTCTTTTTTGTTTTTTAAGAAAAGGAACAAACACTCGATCTGACATGGATACATATACTAAACTACCATCTAAAACATTCTTAATTTTGTATACAATTGAAAGCGCTAGGGCATACTGAAGCTATAAGTGGAGGTGTCACAATGAGCAAAAAAGAGCGAGAAGCGATTTGTTTGATTTGTGAAGAGAAAAAAACAAAGGGAATTTATTTATATCATCAGTTTTTGTGCCGAGAATGTGAGCGAAAGTTAATTTCTACATCGACCTCGGATCCCAGCTATGCCGATTATGTTAGAAAGCTTAAAAATCTTCATACGCCGCCTTTGTATTCATAGACCATTAGATGGTCTTTTTTTATGAGCCATGAAGGATTGGGCCTGTTTTTTGGAACTTAGTTTGGACATCATCCGTAATTAATAATAAGATAAACAGAGAGCCTGATTATTCATAGGAGTCGATGAACATGAAATCAATTTTTTATACATTTATATGGGCCATCCTCTCTACTTTTTTTTCGCTTGTGATTTTAACCGTCAGTATTGGGGTTTTCCATCATCATGTTGGATTATCGATACTGTATGCGATGATAGGGTGGGGCGTGATGTTTGCAGGGAGCAGGTGGGTTGCTTTCCAGTTGTTTTTAAAGAAACACGGACTGTCTCGTAGTGATTATGTATATATCAAACAGCATTTAAAAGAAGCAGGACAAAAGCTTGTACGTTTAAAGAAAGCTTTATTTGCTGTGAAAAACGTACAAACGATCAAACATAATTATGAAATTCTCAGACTTGCACGACGAATCTATACGATTACAAAAAAAGAGCCGAACCGGTTTTATGATGCACAGCGTTTTTATTTCGAAAGCTTGGATTCTGTTGTTGAACTAACTGAAAAATATGCACTATTGTATAATCAGCCTGATCGCAGTCATGAGCTGGAAATGACACTTAGCCAAACTCGAGTGACGCTGACAGAGCTGCAAAAGCAATTGACGAATGATTTGCAGCAAGTATTAGGAAGAGACATAGAAGCTCTTCATATTGAGCTTGAAGTGGCAGATAAAATGATAAAGAAATAATGAAAGGAGTCAAACGCAATGAAACCAGAAGATCACATCCGATCATCAACTGCTTCCACTACAGATCTTCAGTTTCGGGTGTTTGATACCTTATCTGATGAGGAGAAACAAGAAGCCGTACAGCGTGCCGAGCAGGTCCCTGACAATCTGCAAAAGCTGCTTTTCTATGGTACACGTGTTCAGGAACGATTATTGGAACAATCACAACAAATGATGAAATATGTTGAGAAAAAAGATATCGATCAAATAGGAGATGTGCTTGAGGCCTTTTTGCACCAGCTGCATATAGTAGAACCTGAGGATTTACTGCCAAAGAAGCAGGGCTTTTTTTTGAAGTTGTTTCAGCGGGAGAAGCGTTCTACTCAGGAAATCATATCGCGTTTTCAACATGCAAAATCACAGATCGAGAGATTATCAGCAAGACTTCGTTATGCAAAAGGCGGATTAATCTCGGATCATATGTTATTAGAGCGTTTATTTGAAGAAAATCAAACTTATTTCCAAGAGATGACGATGCAGGTTGCAGCAGTTGAAGCGAAAATGACAACTTTAGAAAAGCAGATCATATCAGAAACGCAGCATATTGGTAATCGGACTATAGAGGAGAAATTGATGAGTCAGGAATTCAATGCAGAAGAGTATATGGAGAGGTTGAAGGAACGGAAATATGATTTGCTGTTAAGCCGGCAAATTGCGTTGCAATGTAATGCCCAAATTCGAATGATCCAGCATACGAATCATACATTGGCCAATCACATTCAATCAACTGTTTCTGCATCCATTCCTCTATGGATCAACCAAATGTCGATTGCGTTAACGCATATTCAGCAGCGTGCCAATTCAGCTCTTCAGAATCGTATCCAAAAAACATACGAAAAGGTATCAAAGCAACAGGGAGAACTTCTTGAAGAAGCAGCTTTTGCACCTATAGATACGTTGAAAAAGGTTCAACGCCAATTAGCAGAAACCTTACAGGAAACGTTACAGGTGAAAGAGCATGGAAGCCAAGAGCGTGCTCAATTGAAAAACAGCATGTATGAGGCAGAACAGAAGCTGACAAATCACCAGCCAATAAAGGAATGAGAATCCATCTTTCGGTTCCCTTGTATGAACGTTATAATAGACATAAGATATCGAAAGTGAAAAGGATCGATTTGTTTGAAAACACCTTTATATACAGCATTAGTACAACATGCGGAAAAGAAACCTTATTCTTTCCACGTTCCAGGACATCACAATGGAGATGTCTTTTTTGATGAGGCACGGACTTATTATGACTCAATTCTTCAGCTGGATGTAACAGAGCTTGAAGGATTAGATGATCTTCATCATCCAACTGGTGTGATTCAAGAGGCTGAACATTTATTGGCAAAGCTATATGGATCAGATCAAAGCTTTTTCCTTGTGAATGGGACAACTGTCGGAAATTTAGCGATGGTGATGACAGCCTGTCGTGCGGGAGATGAGATTTTCGTCCAGCGAAATTGTCATAAGTCTGTTTACCATGCGATTGAGCTTGCAGGAGCAAGACCTATTATGGTAGAAGCTGAGATAGATCAACACCTGCATGTTCCAACACATGTGACGGATGAAACAGTCAAAAAAGCCATAGCCAAACATCCTAATTGCCGGGCGATCGTTTTGACTTATCCGAACTACTATGGTCATGCAGCTGATTTATCAAAACTGATTCACATGTGCCACGAAGCAGGCATGATCGTTTTGGTTGATGAGGCACATGGTGCACATTTTGTATTAGGCGGCGCTGTTCCTCCATCTGCTCTTTCCTATGGAGCTGACGTGGTGGTACAATCAGCACATAAAACCCTTCCAGCCATGACGATGGGTTCCTACCTTCATCTGCAGGGGGGACGAATGGATGCAAAACGTTTGAAAACATTCCTCACGATGCTTCAAAGCAGTTCTCCATCCTATCCAATTATGGCCTCATTAGATGTGGCAAGGGCCTATGTCGAGGAGATCAAGAAAAAAGGAATCCTGGATGGAATGATGAAAGGGCTGACAGAGCTGAAAAATGAGTTCAACCGTATACCTCAGCTTGAAGTAGTCGAGTCTGAATTGCTTTCTAACGATCCATTAAAATGTGTGATTCGATCAACAAAAGGGCTGACGGGTTATGAACTAAAACGAGTGCTTGAATCAGTGGAGGTTCACCCAGAACTTGCGGACGAACATCAGGTTTTACTTGTCTTTGGTTTAGGACAGAAGAAGGATATTCCTTTTAACCGAATAGAGCAGGCCCTTAATCAAAGCGATTCATTTCTCAAAGGAAAAGATCATATCCAAAGAGAGGCAATGGCTATTGAGAACAATGAGCATAGACAGGATATAGAAGCCGTCCCATTTGAACATGCAGCAGGTCGGATTAGTGCAGAATCGGTTATACCATATCCACCGGGTATTCCTTTGATCGTTAAGGGAGAACGTATTGAAATCGATCAAATCGCGGCTTTAAGCCGTTTGCTTGGACATCAGGTTCATGTTCAAGCGAGTCAGGTGATTCATCAGAGAAAATTATATGTTTATATAGAAGAGGAGACACTATGAGCGGTATGTTTATTACGTTTGAAGGGCCAGAGGGTGCCGGAAAAACGACAGTGATTCGAAAAGTGTATGAAGAAATGGAACGCCAAGGATATGAAGTGATGGCGACACGTGAGCCTGGCGGCATTGACATTGCAGAACAGATTCGTGAAGTCATTTTAAATGAAAAAAACACAAAAATGGACGCGAAAACAGAAGCTTTGCTATATGCAGCGGCGAGAAGGCAGCATTTGGCTGAGAAGGTAGAACCGGCATTACAGCGCGGGCAGACAGTTTTATGTGATCGTTTTGTTGATAGCTCCCTTGCTTATCAAGGCTATGCGAGAGGGCT
The DNA here is from genome assembly GCF_001482475.1 of Bacillus sp. G1(2015b). Taxonomy (NCBI): domain Bacteria; kingdom Bacillati; phylum Bacillota; class Bacilli; order Caryophanales; family Bacillaceae; genus Bacillus; species Bacillus sp. G1(2015b). Next base: position 4,003 of record NZ_LKIC01000015.1, read on the forward strand.
TGGGATTGAAGCAGTAAAATCAATTAATGATTTTGCTATCAATGGCACGATGCCGCAAATGACCATTTATTTTTCTATTACACCTGAGGAAGGGCTAAAGCGAATTGATGCCAACCAGGGAAGAGAAAAGAATCGATTAGACATGGAGACGCTGAATTTCCACCAGCTGGTCAGAGAAGGCTATGAACTGCTTATTGCACAATCACCAGAACGATTCCGTGTAGTGGATGCATCTCAGCCGATGCAGGCTGTCTATGAAGAAGTCCTTCAATTGATTCAGGACACATTAAAGCAAAATCAAATATGACCTAATTCCCAATCGTTGTTATAATATAGAGGAAGACATCGGCATGTCATCTGTGCCTAAAATAAAGGAGGCCAATCAAATGAAATTAATTGTTGCCGTTGTACAGGACCAAGATAGCAGCAAGTTGTTGAAAATATTGACTGAACATCATTTCGGCGTGACAAAATTAGCTTCAACTGGTGGGTTTTTAAAGTCTGGGAATACGACTTTTATTATTGGTTGTGATGATGTCCGGGTGGATAAAGCATTACAGCTTATAAAAGAAAATTGCCGTAAACGTGATCAAATGATTGCGCCTGTATCCCCAATGGGTGGAAATGCAGATTCATACGTACCATACCCTGTTGAGGTTGAAGTTGGCGGAGCTACTGTATTTATTCTGCCAGTTGAACAATTTCATCAATTTTAAGGATGGGTTGCTGTGAAAATTAATCAAGATATGCGGCTGCGTCTAGAAAAGCGTGAACTTCAAGCATTGAAAGGAAACCAGACATCTGCTTCCTTTAAAGCTTCGATGGAGACGCAAAGCGGCAAACTGCGCTTAGAACAGCTGACGGTCATGCTCAGTGATATCGAAGTGTTCGGTAAAAAGCTAGCGAAGTCACGAAACCTAAAGGATTTGGCTAGGTTTAAAGGACTGGTGAAGCGCTTTGTGAAAGAGACAGTCGATAATGGATTAAATATAGAAACATCAAGGAGCTTTGACATTTATGGCAACACACGTACACTTGCTTTAGTCAAAGCCTTAGATGAGAAGCTGATTGAATTAACCGAGGAAATGATGGACCAAGAGAAACCATCTATTGATTTGCTTGAACGTATTGGAGAAATAAAAGGTTTATTGATTAACCTTTACACATAGAGAGTGATAACATGGCAATTAGCTGGGATGACATGAATGATTTGCAGCCGCGCGTCATGCGGCTGATTTTTAATAGTATTGAAAAAGACCGACTTGCGCATGCCTACTTATTTGAAGGGAAAAAAGGAACCGGTAAGCTGGATGCAGCGATGCTGATGGCTAAGAGCTTTTTTTGTTTGGAATCAGGAGTGAAACCATGTGAATCCTGTCAAAACTGCAAAAGGATTGCATCAGGAAACCATCCCGATTTACATCTTGTGCAGCCTGACGGACAATCAATTAAGAAGGCACAAGTGCAGGCACTGCAGGAGGAATTTACAAAAGCGGGTGTAGAATCTCACCGGAAAATGTATATTATTCTTCATGCGGACAAAATGACGGTCAATGCCGCGAACAGTTTATTGAAGTTCCTAGAGGAGCCCAATCGGGAAACGATGGCGGTTTTAATCACTGAGCAATCGCATAAAATGCTGGATACGATTATTTCAAGATGTCAGATGCTCAGCTTTCAGCCGCTGCAGCCACAATCCTTGGAGCAGCAGCTTTTACAAGAAGGCGTATCTCAGCATCTCGCAAGGCTTTTGTCGAATTTAACCAATAATTTAGCAGAAGCACTCGAATTAAGTCGAAATGATCAGTTTGCAGAGTCTAGAGCGAAAGTGATAAAATTGTATGAAGTCTTACACCAGCGAAAAGAACATGCATTTTTTTATATACAGGATCAATGGATGCCTTTTTTCAAAGAGAAAGACCTTCAAGAAACAGGTCTGGATATGCTTTTATTTATATATCGTGATGTATTGTCGATTCAAATAGGAAATGAAGATAAAGTCATTTATCAAGACTTATTCCAGACAATGAAGCAGCATGCGCTGCATTCCACACAGCAGATGGTGACCAGCCAGATCCTTGCTGTATTAGAAGCGAAAAAGAGACTTCAATCCAACGTGAATGCCCAAGGGCTGATGGAGCAATTGGTGTTGATGTTGCAGGAGGGATAAGCTTGTACAACGTAATTGGTGTTCGCTTTAAAAAAGCGGGCAAAATCTATTATTTCGATCCTAATGGATTTCATATAGAAAATGATAGTTGTGTCATTGTAGAAACAGTCAGAGGGGTTGAGTACGGACAAGTGGTCATCGCCAACAAAAAAGTAGATGAACACGATGTGGTTCTCCCTCTGCGTAAAGTCATTCGTGTAGCAGACGAACGAGACCGGCTCATCGTTGAGGAAAACAAAGAAGCAGCGATGACAGCCTTTGATACATGTCTTCAGAAGGTAAGTGAACATGGGCTGGAAATGAAACTGGTCGATGTTGAGTTTACATTTGACCGCAACAAGGTCATCTTCTACTTCACAGCAGATGGCAGAGTTGATTTCCGTGAGCTAGTGAAGGATCTTGCATCAATCTTCAAAACGAGAATTGAACTTCGCCAGATTGGTGTAAGAGACGAGGCAAAAATGCTTGGAGGCATTGGTCCTTGCGGGCGAATGCTCTGCTGTTCGACATTCTTAGGAGATTTTGAACCAGTGTCGATTAAGATGGCAAAGGATCAAAATCTATCGTTAAATCCTACAAAAATTTCAGGACTATGCGGCCGTTTGATGTGCTGCTTGAAATATGAGAATGATGAGTATGAAACAGCGAAGGAACAATTACCGGATATCGGCGAAACGATTCAGACGTCTAATGGCTCTGCAAAGGTAGTAGGGCTCAATATTTTAGAACGAATTTTGCAAGTTGAATTAACCGGGCAAGAAAAAGTGATAGAATATACATGGGAAGAATTATTACAAGAAGGCGTTGTATCTGCACAAACAACTGAGTAACGAGGTGTGCCACCTTGGATAAAAAGGAACTATTTGATACGGTAATTAATTTAGAAGAACAAATCGGTTCTCTTTATCGCCAGTTAGGTGATTTGAAAAATCATATCGGTGAAGTGATTGAAGAAAATCATCAGCTGCAGATGGAGAATCAGCACTTGCGTGAACGTCTGGATCAGTCCGATCGAGACAAATCGTCTGAGGCAGAGAATGATTCTGCCCAGAAGGCAAGTCATTCTGATATAGGAGAAGGTCATGATAACCTGGCCCGATTATATCAGGAGGGCTTCCATATTTGTAATGTACATTATGGGAGCATTCGTAAAGAGGGAGACTGTTTGTTCTGTCTGTCATTTTTAAATAAAAAATGAGAAAAGGCTTCCGCTGAATCGGAAGCCTTTTTCACAGGAAAAGAAAGGATACATCATGGTTTCGTTAAGAGAAGATGAACGTTTAGATTACCTGCTCGCCGAAGATATGAAGATTATTCAAAGTAAAACTGTGTTTGCCTTTTCATTGGACGCAGTGTTATTAGCTAAATTTGCTTATGTGCCAATCCAAAAAGGGGAAATCATTGACCTTTGTACCGGAAATGGCATTGTGCCATTGCTGCTTTCGACTCGATCTAAGGCCTCGATTACGGGTGTTGAAATTCAAGAACGGTTGTTTGATATGGCAAAAAGAAGTGTGGAGTATAATCAACTTGCGCACCAGATCGAATTGATTCATGGTGACTTGAATGATATGCCGGAACGCTACGGCAACCATAAAGTTGATGTGATTACATGTAACCCGCCATATTTTAAAACACCTTCTAAGGATGAAATCAATGAAAATGAATACTTGGCGATTGCCCGGCATGAAATTCATTGTACATTAGAAGATGTTATTCGTGTTTCTTCCACGCTGCTAAAGCAAGGGGGGAAACTGGCGATGGTTCATCGACCAGGACGGCTGCTTGAGATTGTGGAATTAATGAAGAAATACCGAATTGAGCCAAAACGTATTCAATTTGTTTATCCCAAACAAGGGAAAGAAGCCAATACCATCTTGGTAGAGGGCATAAAAGATGGAAAACCAGATCTGAAAATTCTCCCGCCTCTTTTTGTTTATGGAGAAGACCAGGAGTATACAGATGAAATCAGGACGATACTGTATGGAGAAGCATAATCATTACTTCTATGTATTAAAATGTGCAGATGGCAGCCTGTATGCGGGTTATACAAATGATTTACAAAAAAGATTGATGACCCACAATAGTGGAAAAGGAGCAAAGTATACAAGAGCGAGACGGCCGGTTGAGCTTTTTTATCATGAATGTTTTGCAACCAAAAGAGAAGCCATGCAGCAAGAATATCGTTTCAAAACGTGGACACGGAAAAAGAAAGACATGTATATAGAAGAAATGCGAATGGAAAAGGAGGCGGCACATGAAAAAGACACAGAAAAGCTTTGATGGTCAATCTGACATGGGCATTCTTTATCTCGTCCCAACCCCGATTGGAAATCTAGAAGATATGACGTTCCGAGCGATACAAACGTTAAAAGATGTAGACTATATTGCCGCAGAAGATACAAGGCAAACGAAAAAGCTTTGTCATGTATACGAAATTGATACACCCTTAACGAGTTATCATGAGCATAACAAAGACAGCAGCGGCCACAAGTTAATCGAATGGCTAAAAGAAGGGAAAAGTATCGCGCTCGTGAGTGATGCTGGTTTACCGACGATTTCAGATCCAGGGGCTGAAGTGGTACGAGATTTTACTAGCATCGGAGGCTATGTCATTCCGTTACCTGGCGCAAATGCTGCACTAACGGCACTCATTGCATCAGGAATCGCGCCTCAGCCATTTTTCTTTTATGGTTTTCTCGACCGTCAAAAAAAAGAAAAGAAAAAGCAGCTTGAAGCCTTGAAGAAACGCCAAGAAACGATCATTTTCTATGAAGCACCTCATCGGTTAAAAGAAACGCTGACTTTGATGAAGGAAGTGTGGGGAAATCGGAACATCGCCATTACGAGAGAACTAACGAAAAAATTCGAAGAGTTTATTCGTGGGGATTTAGAATCCGTGCTGACATGGGCAGCGGAGAATCAAATTCGGGGTGAGTTCTGTCTTGTAGTGCAAGGAAATGATCAAGCTGAAGAAGAGCTGAATGAAGAAGCGTGGTGGACGTCCTTATCTGAAAAAGAACATGTGATTCATTACATAGAGGAAGGATTAACGTCGAAGGAAGCCATTAAACGTACAGCTGTCGAACGTGGTGTGCCAAAGCGCACGATATACGATGCCTATCATATTGAACAATAAAGAAAGGTTCTTGCAAACGGTGCAAGAACCTTTTTTATATGAAACTTATTTTTGTGATTGAAGTTGGTTTTGGATTTCGTTAATGATTTGCTCTGCACCTTCACGGCTAAGAACTAATTTACCATTAGCAAGTTTAAGGTTATCGTCTGATACTTCACCTGTTACTTGGCAAGTCATGTTTGGTTTATATTTTTTTAGGATAATTTTTTCATCATCAACATAAATTTCCAAAGCGTCTTTTTCAGCGATTCCTAGCGTACGGCGAAGTTCGATTGGAATCACCACGCGTCCTAATTCGTCAACTTTACGTACAATACCTGTAGATTTCATCTTCATTCTCCTCCCAAAAAGTTCTTATTACTAAAATAATATTATCTTCGTCATTATTCGACAAATTCCTTACATTCCTAGCATAACAAGGTTTCCATAAATCGTCAATCATTTTGTTTACTATTGTTTGTAAAATATGACTCTTAAAGTCAAAAGACCTTGAAACTACTGCTGTATAAGGATTTTGTAGGCTTTTTCTATGAAAATATAAGAAATGACGAGATCAGATTAACAAGACTTTTGCCCTAATTTAGCCAATTGTAAATCTGGAAATAGATTTCATACGACAATATTCGACAAAATGTCGACGGGTTTGTCGTTTTTTTCGAAAAACTCATCTTTTTCGATCATTTCATCTCGTTCTATGTATATATGCTTGATCTTAAAGGCTAAGATGGTATCATAGAGAAAGCACAAGTGCAAAATTAAATGAATTGATCTGACACATTTTCATGTAATGATGATAACCGCTCTCGTCCATTGGGCGGGAGTTTTTGACATTTACACACACGCAGGAGGTTCCGACATGCCAGAAAAGAAAAAAACGTTTTATCTGACAACACCTATTTACTATCCGAGCGGAAAATTACATATTGGACATGCTTATACGACAGTAGCAGGAGATGCTATGGCTCGTTATAAACGTCTTCAAGGCTATGATGTGATGTATTTAACGGGTACAGATGAACACGGACAAAAAATTCAGCAAAAAGCTGAAGAACAAAATATCACACCAATCGAGTATTTAGATCCAGTCGTTGAAGACATTAAATCATTATGGAAGAAACTCGACATTTCGAATGACGACTTCATCCGTACAACAGAAAAAAGACATACGAAAATCATCGAGCAGGTATTCCAAAAACTTCTTGATCAAGGCGATATTTATTTAGATCAATATGAGGGCTGGTACAGTATTCCTGATGAGACATTCTATACGGAAACACAGCTTGTTGATGTTGAGCGTAATGAGAAAGGGGAAGTCATTGGCGGGAAAAGCCCTGACAGCGGACACCCTGTTGAATTAATTAAAGAGGAATCATATTTCTTCCGTATGAGTAAGTATGCGGATCGTTTGCTCGATTATTACGAAAAGAATCCATCGTTTATTCAGCCTGAATCAAGAAAGAATGAAATGATTAATAACTTCATTAAACCAGGTTTAGAGGATTTAGCCGTATCAAGAACAACGTTTGATTGGGGAATTAAAGTTCCTAACAATCCAAAACACGTCATTTATGTATGGATTGATGCGTTATTCAACTATTTAACTGCGATTGGCTATGGAACAGATCAAGATGAGAAATATAAAAAATATTGGCCTGCCAACGTACATCTCGTAGGAAAAGAAATTGTACGCTTCCATACGATTTATTGGCCGATTATGTTGATGGCATTAGATCTGCCTCTACCGAAGCAAATTTTCGCACACGGCTGGCTGCTCATGAAAGATGGCAAAATGTCTAAATCAAAAGGGAATGTGGTAGATCCGGTCACATTAATTGATCGCTATGGCCTCGATGCCCTCCGTTATTATCTGCTTCGCGAAGTACCATTTGGTGCGGATGGTGTGTTTACACCAGAAGGATTCGTGGAACGTGTAAACTATGACCTTGCCAATGATTTAGGTAACTTGCTTAATCGTACAGTTGCGATGGTCCAAAAATATTTTGACGGCACTTTAAGCAGCTATAAGGGCCCTGTTAATGAGTTTGATGAAGAGCTGAAAGCAGTCGCTGAGCAAACCGTCAAAGCCTATGAAGAGGCGATGGAAAACCTTGAATTCTCTGTGGCTCTTTCAAATGTTTGGACATTAATCAGCAGAACCAATAAATATATTGATCAAACAGCTCCATGGGTGCTGGCAAAGGATGAAACAAAACGAAAAGAATTGCATTCTGTTATGTATCATTTAGCAGAATCACTTCGAATCACAGCAGTCCTCTTAACGCCATTCCTAACGAAAACACCTGAGAAAATCTTCTTCCAGCTTGGAATTGAAGAAGAGAAGCTCAAAAGCTGGGATAGTATCCTATCATTTGGTGCAATTCAACATGCGACGGTACAAAAAGGCGAGCCTTTGTTCCCGCGTTTAGAGGTTGAAGAAGAAGTAGCCTACATTAAAGAAAAAATGCAGGGAAGTACACCTAAGGTAGAAGAAGAGAAAGTGGAAATCGAAGAAACGGAATTACCTGAGCTGGAAGCTGAAATTGCATTTGATGATTTCTCGAAAGTCGATCTTCGAGTCGCACAGGTTTTGGAAGCAGCCCCAGTGAAAAAAGCGGATCGTCTTTTAAAGCTTCAGCTTGATTTTGGATTTGAAAAAAGACAAATAGTCTCAGGGATTGCCAAACACTATCAACCAGAAGAATTAGTAGGGAAAAAGCTCGTTTGCGTAGCGAATCTTACACCAGTTAAACTCAGAGGGGAAATTTCCCAGGGAATGATTTTAACTGGGGAAACAGGCGGGAAATTGCAGGTTCTTGAAGTAGATCAATCTCTAGCAAATGGAACAAAAATTTTATAAATCAACAAAGGTGTTCCACGTGTAACATTTCGTCGAACACCTTTTGTTTTTTAGGAGAATTGTCGAAAGGAGCAATCAACAATGTTATTTGATACACATGCCCACTTGAATGCAGAACAATATAAGGAAGACTTAGAGCAGGTGATCGAAAGAGCGAAAAGCGAAAAAGTTGAGAAAATCGTGGTGGTGGGGTTTGACCGTCCGACAATTACGAGAGCGATGGAATTAATTGAAGAGTATGATTTCATATATGCAGCTATTGGCTGGCATCCAGTCGATGCTATTGATATGACAGATGAGGATTTGGCTTGGATTAAAGATTTATCTCAACACGAAAAAGTGGTTGCGATTGGAGAAATGGGTCTGGATTACTATTGGGACAAGTCACCAAAAGATGTACAAAAGGAAGTCTTTAGACGCCAAATTGCTCTTGCGAAGGAAGTGAATCTTCCAATCGTTATTCATAACCGTGACGCAACGGAAGATGTCGTGACGATTTTAAAGGAAGAGGGAGCAGCTGAGGTCGGAGGTATTATGCACTGCTTTACGGGCAGCTTAGAAACTGCAAAAGCGTGTATGGATATGAATTTTTACATCTCATTCGGTGGACCCGTGACATTTAAAAATGCCAAAAAGCCAAAGGAAGTTGTAAAAGAGATACCAAGTGACCGGCTTTTGATTGAAACAGACTGCCCATACTTAACGCCAGTGCCATTTAGGGGGAAACGTAACGAGCCAAGTTATGTCAAATATATCGCAGAACAGATTGCGGAGCTGAGAGAAATCAGCTTTGAAGAGCTTGCCGAATTGACAACAAAAAATGCAAAAAAAGTTTTCCGTATAAACTGACAGTATATGATGTCAATCCTTGTTTAAGCTTGTCCAATTGTGAAACATAACGAAAAAGTTCTACACGTTTGCGCCTCCTCATAGGATAAGTTGTCGATAAGTCTTTCTTCCCTTCTTTCCATAAATCTCCCATAATAGGTTTACAATCGAGCATTTTTGTACAGTGGGTGGAAGGGTTGACAGGTTTTGAGATACTCTATATAATCTCTCCGAGGAGAAGGAGGCGTTTTTCATCGTACAAAAAATGAAAAATCTGTTTTCTGTTAAGCTAGGAAAAGGCAAGGTTTTATTACTAGTTGTTTGCTTGCTTTTAGCTGGAACTGGAACGGCTTACGGTGCGCATGAGCTCACTAAGCAGTCTATTAACATTTCAATCAATGGTAAAGAGAAGACAATTCGTACACATGAAGAGACAGTAGCACAGCTGCTTTCAGACCTTGGCATAAGGACCAAGGCGGGGGATCATATCTCTCCAAGTCTAAATACAAAAATTCAAGATAACATGAACATTGTGTATGATGCGGCTATACCGGTTCATCTGACCCTAGATGGGAAAGAGAAAACGATATGGACAACAGATCAGACGGTTGGAGCATTATTGAAGAATGAGAAGATAGATATCGGGAAGCACGATCAAGTCACTCCAGGAAAGAATGACAAGTTAACAAAGGATATGAAGCTTGTGGTTCAGCAGGCCTTCCAGGTCAGCTTAAATGATGGAGGAAAAGATAAAAAAGTGTGGACCACTTCGACTACGGTCGCTGACTTTTTAAAGCAACAAGAGCTGAAGCTCAAGAAGCACGATAAGATCAAGCCTGCGTTACATAGTAACCTTTCTAAAAAGAGCGCAGATATAAAGATCACTCGGGTGGAAAAAGTCACCGATGTAGTGGAAGAGAAAATTGCTTTTGATACCAAACATAAAAAGGACCATTCTCTTGAAAAAGGGAAAGAGAAGGTACTTAAAAAAGGTGAAGAAGGTAAATTGAAGAAGCACTATGCCATTGTGAAAGAAAACGGCAAAGTGGTGTCTAAAGAATTGATTAAAGAAGTGACCGAAAAAGATAGTAAGGACCGTTTAGTGGCTATTGGTACACAAGTGACCAAAAAGGAGCCTACAGCGTCCCCTGTGGTTTCACGAAGCAATGAGTCTTCAGGAAAAGAATTTTATGTGGCGTCAACAGCCTATACAGCGAGCTGTGCTGGATGTACTGGCAGAACGTCTACAGGTTTTGATTTAAAAGCGAATCCGGGTGCAAAGGTCATAGCAGTTGATCCGAGTGTCATTCCGCTGGGCTCAAAAGTGTATGTGGAAGGCTATGGTTATGCCGTTGCATCAGACACTGGATCTGCTATAAAAGGGAATAAAATTGATGTGTTCGTCCCAAGTAAGTCGGCAGCTTATCAATGGGGAAATAAACGAGTGAAAATTAGAGTGCTCAAATAAACACATCAAATCATTTATATGAACAGAGGGCTTTGCGCACCCTCTGTTTTTTTGGTTATAATAGAAGCACTGTTTTCTAATTAATTAGACGCAAAAACAGCATGAAAGGTTTCGTTTTTTTAACCAAAAAATGTAGATTGTTTTTGCAAGCGGAGGAATACATGAAAATCAAAGAAATCATTGTGGTGGAGGGTCGTGATGACACTGCCAGAGTGAAGATGGCGGTTGATGCAGATACAATCGAAACAAACGGATCTGCCATTGGCGATACAGTCATACAACAAGTGCGTCTTGCTCAGGAGACGAGAGGGGTCATTATTTTAACAGATCCTGATTTTCCTGGTGAGAAGATCCGTAAAACCATCGCAGAGGCGGTTCCTGGCTGTAAGCACGCTTTTTTGCCAAAGCATCTTGCGAAGGCGAAGCGGGATAAAGGAATTGGTGTCGAGCATGCTTCCCTGGACAGTATTCGGGAATGTCTTGCCCATGTCCATGAAGAAATGGAAGAATCGGAAAGTGACATTACATTAGACGACTTATTTGACGCAGGCCTTATCGGAGGCGAAGCATCGAAACGCCGCCGCGAACGACTAGGAGTGCTTTTAAATATAGGATATACCAATGCGAAGCAGCTGCAAAAGCGCCTTCACATGTTCCAAATAACCAAACATGATTTTATTGCGGCCTTAAAGACCGTCATGCAGGAGGAAGCCGATGAATAAAGATATTGCGACACCCGTCAGAACGAAGGAAATACTGAAGAAGTACGGTTTCTCTTTTAAAAAGAGCTTAGGGCAGAACTTCTTAATTGATACAAATATTTTAGATCGCATTGTCGATCACGCAGAGGTTACAGATGAGACCGGCGTCATTGAAATTGGGCCTGGTATCGGCGCATTGACAGAGCAGCTCGCTAAACGTGCAAAGAAAGTCACCGCTTTTGAAATCGATCAGCGTTTATTGCCTATTTTAAACGATACGCTTTCTCCATATGATAATGTCACGATTATTCATCAAGATGTATTAAAGGCGGATGTGAGAAAGGTCATCGAAGAAAATTTTGCTGACTGTAAAGAAGTGATGGTCGTAGCCAACCTTCCGTATTACGTGACAACACCGATTATTATGAAATTGCTTGAAGAAAACCTTCCATTGAAAGGGATCGTGGTCATGCTGCAAAAAGAAGTAGCAGATCGTATGGCAGCTGTCCCTTCATCAAAGGAATACAATTCGTTGTCTATCGCAGTTCAATTTTATACGGAAGCAAAAACGGTGATGGTTGTGCCTAAAACGGTTTTTGTTCCACAGCCAAATGTTGATTCGGCTGTGATTAAGCTGACTGTTCGTGAAACGCCTGCTGTCTCAGTAGAAAATGATGCGTTTTTCTTTCAATTGATCCGAGCGAGCTTTGGCCAGCGCCGGAAAACATTGATGAATAATTTGATGAACAATTTTCCTGATGGAAAAAAACATAAAGCGATCATCGAGGAAGCTCTTCAAACAGCAGATATTGATGGAAAGCGCCGCGGAGAATCATTATCCATTGAGGAATTTGCCAGATTGTCGAATGTTTTACAAAAAGCCCTATCGTAAGGGCTTTTTTCTTTTGTTCTTCACCACTTCAACTGTTCAGGCATAGGCTAGAAAGAACAGCACATATGAAAGATGAATATGTTTAGGGCAAGACGATACCAACAGGATATGAGCCTGATTGTGGAGTGAAAAGCATGCAATTTCAAATAGGAGATATGGTGACGAGGGCATCCTATCAAATGGATATTATGTTTCGAATCATTCGAATTGATGAGACAGATCAGCACGAAGCCACTGCCATATTGCATGGGAATGAAGTGAGGCTGATTGCTGATGCTAAGATGTCGGATCTCGTCTTGATTCAAAAAGAGGAGCAGCTGACAAGGGAGAAGGACGACGAACGGAAGATTAATGAATCGCTCGACTTACTAAGACAGGATTATCAGCTGCTGCGTGAAAAACAAGAGTATTATACTTCTGGACAATATCAGCATCAGGAGCAGTATTTTCACATGCCTGGAAAGGTCCTTCATTTAGATGGAGATGCTTCATACTTAAAGAAATGCTTAGATGTATATGAACGAATTGGTGTGCCTGTATACGGAGTGCATTGTCATGAGAAGAAAATGCCAAGCGTGATCGACTCGTTACTTGATCAATATCGGCCTGATATTTTGGTCATTACAGGGCATGATGCGTATTCCAAGCAAAAAGGCGGCGTAAATGATATTGGTGCTTATCGCCATTCTCGTCATTTCGTTGAAACGGTTCAAAAAGCAAGAAAGAAAATTCCTCATTTAGATCAGCTTGTGATCTTTGCGGGCGCCTGTCAATCTCATTTCGAATCATTGATCCAAGCAGGTGCCAATTTTGCAAGCTCACCTTCACGTGTGAACATTCATGCGCTCGACCCCGTCTATATCGTTGCGAAGATCAGCTTCACTCCATTTGTAGATCGAATCAATGTGTGGGATGTGCTTCGTAATACATTAACAAGAGAAAAAGGTCTCGGAGGCATCGAGACGAAGGGTGTTTTAAGGGTAGGTATGCCATATAAAAAAGACCATGAATCGACATAACCCGACTGATTTCAGTCTGGTTTTTTTTATGTTCAAAAAGAAATTTCATATGGATACATAATTCACCGGAATTTGAGAAAAATAGGGAGGAGAAAAGGTAGAAGTTTGTCAAAATTATTTTGTTGACAATGGCTCGTGTTGGTTGATATAATTTAATTTTTATTTGACAAAAATGGGCCGTTGTTGTATAATTATCTCAGTGAGGTGGATGCAATGGCGAAGACTTTGTCCGACATCAAAAGATCGCTTGATGGTAACTTAGGTAAACGTTTGACGTTAAAGGCTAACGGAGGCCGCCGTAAAACAATTGAGCGTTCGGGCATTTTAGCTGAAACGTACCCTTCTGTATTTGTGATTCAATTAGATCAAGATGAGAATTCGTTTGAAAGAGTTTCTTACAGTTATGCAGATATACTGACTGAGACGGTCGAATTAACGTTCGATGATGCCGCTAGCTCAGTCGCCTATTAATGGGCAGTGAACTTTTTGTTTACTGCTTTTTGTTTTGCCTTTTTTTCTGAATGGGAGTCTGTCCATTTTTTGAAAGGGGTAAAAGAAAGGATTCGATACAAAATAAGAAAGCCACAAAAGCAGTGGCACTGATTCGAATTCTCGACTAAAGGGGCTGTTTCGTTTGGGTAGACGCCGAGGCATTATGTCAGATGAGTTCAAATACGAGCTGGCGAAGGATCTTGGATTTTATGATACCGTCAAAAATGGAGGCTGGGGAGAAATTCGTGCACGTGACGCAGGTAATATGGTTAAACGTGCCATCGAATTAGCTCAGCAGCACATGGCTCAGGATGAGAATCAACGATAGAAAAATGGTCAGGGATACCTCGGGTGTCTCTGGCTTTTTTTGTTGAAAAAGTCAGTGTGCTGGGCGTAAAAGCCAATATTCATCAGATCCATCAAATGTGATACAATATTGATACTTATGTTTAGATGGAGAAGTAGGTGAAATGTTTGCGTATTTTAGAAAAAGCACCGGCAAAAATTAATCTCTCACTTGATGTTCATGGAAAAAGACCGGATGGATATCACGAAGTGGAGATGGTTATGACAACAATAGACCTTGCAGATCGACTTGAGCTGACGGAGCTGGACAAAGATGAAATCCGTGTATCATCTCATAATCGATTTGTGCCAGATGATCAGCGTAACTTGGCTTATCAGGCGGCTAAATTACTCAAAACAAGGTTCGGTATTCAAAAAGGAGTATCGATTGTCATCACAAAAGCAATTCCTGTGGCAGCAGGTTTAGCTGGAGGCAGCAGTGATGCTGCAGCAGCGCTTCGCGGTTTAAACCGTTTGTGGAAGTTGAATCTCACGTTAGATGAACTAGCTGAGCTTGGAGCGGAGATCGGCTCAGATGTGTCTTTTTGTGTACACGGAGGCACAGCACTAGCGACAGGACGTGGAGAAAAACTGAAGCATATCGCGACACCGCCGCATTGCTGGGTGATTTTAGCGAAGCCGGTGATTGGGGTATCTACAGCTGAAGTTTATAGACAATATGACGCAAGCAAAGTAGAACACCCAAATGTACAGCGTATGATTGAAGCCATTGAAGCGAAAGATTATAAAGAGATGTGCGGCTCACTCGGTAACGTTCTGGAGTCTGTGACATTAAAGATGTATCCGGAAGTAGATATGATCAAAAGACAGATGAAGCGTTTCGGTGCTGATGCTGTATTAATGAGTGGAAGCGGCCCAACTGTATTTGGCCTGATTCAATATGAATCGAAGGTACAAAGAATATATAACGGACTGAGAGGATTTTGTGATCAAGTATACGCTGTCCGCATGATCGGCGAACAAAATGCCCTTGATTAAATCCGTATATTAAGTTATATTATTCATAAATTATTCGGGTTCTGGGGGTAAGTTCATGAAGTTTCGTCGAAGCGGCAGATTGGTGGACTTAACAAATTATTTGTTAGCCCACCCGCACGTACTAGTACCTTTAACTTTTTTTGCAGAACGTTATCAATCTGCAAAGTCCTCCATTAGTGAAGACTTAACGATTATCAAACAGACCTTCGAACAGCAGGGAATCGGCACATTGCTTACTGTACCTGGCGCTGCTGGCGGAGTGAAATATATTCCAAAAATTCACCTAAAAGAAGCAGATGACGTAGTAAACGATATCGGAGAGGCATTATCAACTCCTGAACGTGTACTTCCTGGCGGTTATTTATATTTAACCGATGTTTTAGGCAATCCATCGATTCTTGCGAAAATCGGTAAGCTGTTTGCGACCATCTTTGCGGACCGTGCGATTGATGTCGTCATGACCGTTGCGACAAAGGGTATTCCAATTGCCTATTCTGTTGCGGGTTATTTAAATGTGCCTGTTGTGATCGTTAGAAAAGATAATAAGGTAACCGAAGGATCAACTGTCAGTATTAATTATGCGTCAGGTTCTTCTAACCGAATTCAAACCATGTCCCTTGCAAAGCGCAGCTTAGATAAAGGCTCCAATGTGTTGATCATTGATGATTTTATGAAAGCGGGCGGAACCATTAACGGCATGATGAATTTGCTTGAGGAATTTAATGCAAATGTTGCAGGGATCGGTGTTCTTTTAGAAGATGAAGGCGTAGATGAACGTCTTGTCGATGAATATGTCTCGTTGTTAAAGCTTTCAACTATTGATATGAAACAAAAAATCATTGAGATCAATGAAGGCAATTTCCACGAGTTTTTTCATTCGAAAGCGTAAGCTTTGATCAAACATGTATTTGAATGGGAGAGATTGATATGACAAAAGTTGTTCAAACCAAACATGCACCAGCAGCCATTGGACCTTACTCTCAAGGAATTATTGTCAATAACATGTTTTACAGCTCAGGGCAGATTCCATTAACCCCAGCTGGAGATTTTGTTAATGGAGATATTAAAGAACAAACACATCAAGTATTCCGTAATCTTGAGGCTGTTCTTGAAGCAGCAGGTGCTTCTTTTGAAACAGTCGTGAAAGCTACTGTTTTCATCAAAGATATGGAACAATTCGCTGAAGTGAATGAAGTGTACGGTGAGTATTTCCATACACATAAGCCAGCTCGTTCATGCGTGGAAGTGGCAAGACTTCCAAAAGATGCGCTTGTAGAAATAGAAGTAGTTGCACTAGTAAAATAAACAGGCACTCTCGATGAAAGCCGTTTGGTTTCATCATATGCAGGGAAAGACATCATCATGATGTCTTTTTTCATGCTGAGGATGTAAGCGCCGTCACGAATATGACAAATAATGTATAAATATCCCGATATTTCAAAAAAAGTTTAAAAAAAGAGCAGGAGAATCACCACGATCGTTGAATACCTAAGTAATGCTTTTATATTGGGAAAAGGTGGTGAACTACTGTGGAAGTTACTGACGTAAGATTACGCCGCGTGAATACCGATGGTCGCATGAGGGCGATTGCATCCATCACGCTGGACCACGAATTTGTTGTTCATGATATTCGTGTGATTGATGGAAACAATGGGTTGTTTGTTGCAATGCCTAGCAAACGCACGCCTGATGGAGAGTTTCGCGATATTGCACATCCAATTAATTCAAGCACTCGGGGTAAAATCCAAGATGCTGTATTAAATGAATATCATCGCTTAGGCGAAGAGGAAGAAACAATTGAATATGAAGAAGCTGGAGCTTCTTAATCATACTTAAACCTAAAAAGACGGCTTTAAGAGAAAATGAATGTTTTCTTTTAAATGCTGTCTTTTTTGCGTTCTTTCTCTTGTTTCTTAAGTCTTTCATCTGTTAGAAAATTATTGTACTTCCTTTTGTATCCTTGAAATCAGTCTTTATTTAGGATATATTTTTCTATGGATAATAGGGATATTGGAGGCCAATCAATGGATAAGCGGTTCGCAGTGATTTTAGCAGCGGGAAAAGGAACGAGAATGAAGTCGAAGCTATATAAAGTACTTCATCCAGTTTGCGGAAAGCCAATGGTCGAGCATGTGGCAGATGAAGCGTTAAAGCTTTCTTTAGCCAAGCTAGTGACGATTGTCGGTCATGGAGCAGAGGACGTCAAAGAGCAGCTTGGAGACAGAAGTGAGTATGCACTTCAAGAAGAACAGCTGGGAACTGCCCATGCCGTTAAACAAGCAAAGTCGTTCCTCGCGCAGGAAAAGGGAACAACCATTGTCATTTGTGGTGATACGCCATTATTGACAGCGGAAACAATGGAAGCCATGTTAAGCGAGCATCAAAAACATCAAGCGAAAGTCACTATTTTAACAGCACATGCGGACGATCCGACAGGCTATGGCCGAATTATTCGTGACGAAACAGGTGCTGTCGTAAAAATTGTGGAGCATAAAGATGCGAACGATGCAGAGCGTCAAGTGAATGAAATTAATACAGGGACTTATTGCTTTTCAAATGAAGATCTCTTCCGTGTGATTGAGCAAGTGTCGAATGAAAATGCACAGGGTGAATACTACTTGCCAGACGTCATTGAAATTTTAAAAAATGAAGGGCAAACAGTTGCAGCTTATCAAACACCGCATTTTGAAGAAACACTTGGAGTTAATGACCGTATCGCTCTATCACAAGCAGAGCAATTCATGAAGCGACGTATTAATCATCAGCATATGAAGAATGGTGTGACCTTGATTGATCCTGAGAACACGTATATTTCGCCAGATGCTGTCATCGGTGAAGATACAGTTATTTATCCTGGGACGGTCATCAAAGGGAATGTGAAAATCGGTGCAGACGCCACTATCGGGCCAAACACTGAAATTGTTGACAGCATCATCGGAGATCGAACAGTCATTAAGCAATCTGTCGTCTGCGATAGTGAGGTTGGAGTTGATGTGACAATTGGACCGTTTGCTCATATTCGCCCGTTGTCGAAAATTGGCGATGAAGTGAAAATCGGGAATTTTGTCGAAATCAAGAAAACAGTTTTCGGAGACCGCAGCAAAGCATCTCATTTAAGCTACATTGGAGACGCAGAGGTCGGAACTGATGTAAATCTTGGCTGTGGTTCCATTACAGTCAACTATGATGGGAAAAACAAATTCTTAACGAAGATTGAAGACGGCGCCTTTATTGGTTGTAATTCAAATCTCGTTGCACCAGTCACTGTCGGAAAAGGGGCATATGTTGCAGCCGGTTCAACAGTTACAGAAGATGTACCGCAGGATGCATTGTCTATTGCTAGAGCAAGACAAGTCAATAAAGAAGATTATGTGAAAAATATTCATAAAAAATAATCCAAATACCCGGAGGTTTACCATGTCTAATCGTTATGCTGATGCGAATTTAAAGATTTTCTCTTTGAATTCAAACCCTGAACTTGCCAAAGAAATTGCCGATCGTATCGGAGTTGATGTAGGAAAGAGCTCTGTTAAACGCTTTAGTGACGGTGAAGTCCAAATCAATATTGAAGAAAGTATCCGCGGCTGTGATTGTTATGTCATTCAATCAACAAGTGCGCCAGTCAATGAGCATATTATGGAACTGCTCATTATGGTGGATGCGCTCAAACGCGCTTCTGCGAAAACTGTCAATATTGTGATCCCTTATTACGGATATGCACGTCAAGATCGTAAGGCAAAACCTCGTGAGCCGATCACTGCGAAGCTTTTTGCAAACTTGCTTGAAACAGCAGGTGCTACACGTGTTATTGCACTTGATCTTCATGCGCCGCAAATCCAAGGTTTCTTTGATATTCCAATCGATAACTTAATGGCTGTGCCAATCTTAACAAACTATTTCGAACAGAAGAACTTGAATGATATCGTTGTTGTGTCTCCTGACCACGGTGGTGTGACACGCGCGCGTAAAATGGCAGATCGTCTGAAAGCGCCAATCGCAATTATCGACAAACGCCGTCCGAAGCCAAACGTTGCTGAAGTCATGAACATTATTGGTAACATTGAAGGCAAAACGGCTATTCTGATCGATGACATCATTGATACAGCTGGTACTATTACACTTGCAGCAAATGCACTTGTTGAAAATGGAGCGGCTGAAGTCTATGCTTGCTGTACGCACCCAGTATTGTCTGGACCAGCAGTAGAACGCATCACAAACTCTAAAATTAAAGAATTAGTTGTGACAAACAGTATTCAATTAACTGATGACAAGAAAGTTGGAAAATTCATTCCGCTTTCAGTTGGGCCTTTGCTTGCAGAAGCCATCATCCGTGTACATGAAGAAGAATCTGTGAGCTACCTTTTCAGCTAATTTTATTATGGAAAAAGGCCCTAGGCATCAGCTTAGGGTCTTTTTGCTTTCATCAATCACAGGCAAACATGTTTAAAATGATTCGGTTATGGGTAATTATGAGAGTAGTGACAAAAAAGAAATAGGATGGTGCTGAATATGGCAACTTTAAAAGCAAATAAAAGAACTGATTTCAAACGTTCCACACTGCAAAAAATCCGTCATTCAGGACACGTTCCTGGTGTCATATACGGAAAAAATACAGACAGCCTGGCTGTTTCATTAGACAGCATCGATTTATTAAAAACCTTACGTGATGAAGGGAAGAATACAATCATTACCTTAGACGTGGGTGGTGAAACGAAATCTGTGATGGTGACAGAGTTACAAACAGACCCGCTGAAAAACGAACTTGTCCATGCTGATTTCCAAGTCGTTGACTTACAGCGTGAAATTGACGCGGATGTACCAGTGCAGCTGATTGGCGAGTCTAAAGGGGTAAAAGATGGCGGTGTGCTTCAGCAGCCACTATTTGAACTATCTGTTACAGCGAAACCAAAAGATATCCCGCAGAATATTGAAGCTGATATTACAAACTTAGAAGTCAATGATGTCTTAACAGTTGCTGATCTGCCTGTTCAGTCATCTTATCAAATCAATAACGACCCAGAAGAAGTCGTTGCATCCATTCTGCCGCCTCAGCAATCAGAGGTTCCTGAGCCAGATAGCGAAGAGGAGCCGCAAGAACCTGAGGCTATTAAAGAAAAGGATGACGATGGAGAATAACTGGTCATTTAGAGACGTAACCCTCCCGCGGTTGCGTCTTTTGTGCTAGAATGAAAAGAATTCATACGTTTTACATGAGGCAATCTGATTGGCTCATTTTTTAGGCGTGTGCTGTGTGACAAAGGAGGTTATTGGTTTCATGATTGCATTCGTTGGATTAGGTAATCCAGGAAAAGAATATGAAAAAACAAGACATAATGTCGGGTTTATGACAATAGATGAACTATCGAAAAAATGGGACATTCCTTTAAATCAATCAAAATTCCATGGACAATTTGGAACTGGGTTTGTTTCGGGGCATAAGGTTCTACTTGTAAAGCCGCTTACATATATGAACTTATCAGGAGAATGTGTGCGTCCGCTGATGGACTATTACGATATTCCCCTTGAACATTTGAAAGTGATCTATGATGATCTTGATTTGCCAACTGGCCGAATTCGCTTACGTACAAAAGGAAGTGCAGGCGGGCATAATGGAATCAAATCATTAATTCAGCATTTAGGTTCACCTGAATTTGACCGATTCCGTATCGGCATTGGACGTCCTCAAAACGGCATGAAGGTCGTTGACTACGTACTAGGACGTTTCTCAGAAGAGGAACAGCCTGACATCGCATCAGCCATTCAATCATCTGTCGAGGCCTGTGAAGCAGCTTTAAAAAAGCCATTTTTAGAAGTGATGAATGATTTTAACAAGAAGGTATAAGAATGATAAGCAAAGCACATACTGATCATAAAATCTCAGCATGGGAGGATCACGTATGGCTTTGCATTATTACTGCCGCCACTGTGGTGTTAAGGTTGGCAGTCTAGATGAATCCGCTGTCCAAAGTGAAGCACTTGGATTTCATCACTTAACAAATGAGGAAAGAAACGATATGATTTCTTATAGGGAAAATGGTGATTTACATGTACAAACCATTTGTGAGGATTGCCAAGAGGCGCTCGAAAGAAATCCTGATTACCATCAGTATCATACTTTTATTCAATAAAAAAGCTTTGGTGTAGATATTAGACCAAAGCGTTTTTCTGTTTTAAACAAACAGGGAGGAGGAGCCAAATGAAAAACATACAATCATTTATCAAACAAAGTGATGATTTTCAGTCCATTTTTAATGGACTAAAGGAAGGGTTAAAAGAACAGCTGCTTGCCGGACTATCAGGCTCCGTCAGATCTTTATTTACAGCCGCGATATCAGACGAACTGAAGCGGCCAATGTTTATTGTGACTCACAATTTATATCAGGCACAGAAGGTAACAGATGATCTAGCAAGTGTGATGCCGGATCGCTCGGTTCTTCTTTATCCTGTCAATGAACTTATCGCTTCAGAAATTGCAGTGGCAAGCCCTGAGCTGAGAGCACAGCGTTTAGATGTCCTGAACCGGCTTGCGAATGGAGAAAACCCAATTATCGTTACTCCCGCTGCTGCGGTGCGCAGGATGCTTCCGCCAGTTGAGCTCTGGAAGGAGAGTCAGATCCATTTAAAGATCGGTGAAGAAATTGATTTGGAGGCGTTTTCAAAACAGCTCGTACAAATTGGTTATGACCGGACGTCAATGGTTGCAGCGCCCGGAGATTTTAGTGTGCGCGGAGGAATCATCGACATCTATGCGTTAACGGAAGATCATCCAATCCGTATTGAACTGTTTGATACAGAAATAGACTCGATTCGAACGTTTCATTCAGATACACAGCGTTCATTAGAAACCCTTCAAGAAATCAAAATAGGTCCTGCAAAAGAGCTGATTGTGAGAGGTCCTGAACGAGTGAGAGCCATTGAACAGCTTGATCAAGGGCTGGCAAAGAGTTTAAAGAAATTCAACTCAGATCAGCAAAAAGAGCTGCTTCATCAAAATATTTCTGCTGACCGCGAGAAGCTGCTAGAAGGCATCGTGACACAGGAAATGACGAAGTACCTAGCCTATTTCTATGAAAAGCCTGCTAGTTTGCTAGATTACACATCGCAGGATACGATTATTATTTTAGATGAAATCAGCAGAATTCAGGAGATGGAAGAACAGCTTGAACAGGAAGAAGCCGATTGGACAATTAGTCTGCTTGAAGAAGGGAATATTCTTCATGATTTATCTCTTTCTTTCCCGTTCCAAGAACTGATCAATCAGCAATCAAGGTCCATTCTGTACTACTCCTTGTTCCTGAGACATGTCCAGCAGACAAATCCGCAAAATATCGTCAATGTATCTAGTAAGCAAATGCAGAATTTCCACGGGCAGATGAATGTGCTGGCAAGTGAAATTGAACGCTATAAAAAACAGCAGTACACAGTTGTCTTCTTAGGTGCGGATGAAGAGCGGACAGAAAAGCTATCGTCTGTTCTGCATGATTATGACATTGAAGCTGCTCTTGCTAAACCGGACGCTGAGCTTGTGAGCGGACAGGTGTATATTTTACAAGGTGAGCTGCAAACAGGCTTTGAACTGCCGTTATCAAAAATTGCTGTGATCACAGAAGGTGAACTCTTCAAGAAACGTGTGAAAAAGCAGGCACGTAAGCAAAAGCTGACCAATGCAGAGCGAATCAAGAGCTATTCAGAGCTTCAAGTCGGCGATTATGTGGTGCACATTAACCACGGGATCGGTAAATATTTAGGAATTGAAACGCTTGAAATCGGCGGCATTCATAAAGATTATTTAAATATTCATTATCAAGGAAGCGACAAGCTTTATGTACCGGTCGAACAAATTGATCAGGTCCAGAAATATGTAGGATCAGAAGGTAAAGAACCAAAGCTGTACAAACTTGGCGGCAGCGATTGGAAACGCGTGAAGAAAAAAGTTGAAACATCTGTACAGGACATCGCAGATGATCTGATTAAGCTGTACGCAGAACGCGAGGCTAGCAAAGGATATGCCTTCTCGCCTGACCATGAGATGCAGCGCCAGTTTGAATCTGCATTCCCTTACCAGGAAACAGATGATCAAATCCGTTCGATTCACGAAATTAAGCAGGATATGGAGCGGGAACGTCCTATGGACCGCTTGCTTTGTGGAGATGTGGGTTACGGAAAAACAGAGGTGGCTATTCGTGCGGCCTTCAAAGCGATTGCTGACGGGAAGCAGGTAGCCCTGCTAGTTCCGACAACTATCTTAGCGCAGCAGCATTTTGATACAATCATGGACCGATTCCAAGACTACCCTGTCAAAATCGCGCAGCTGAGCCGTTTCCGTACAAGAAAAGAAACAACTGAAACGTTAAAAGGGCTGAAAAACGGGACGATTGATATGGTTATCGGCACACACCGTCTTCTTTCAAAAGACATCGTCTACAAGGATTTAGGGCTGTTGATCATTGATGAGGAACAGCGTTTTGGTGTGACGCATAAAGAGAAAATTAAGCAGATGAAAGCCAATATCGATGTACTGACATTAACGGCTACGCCAATTCCGCGTACGCTTCATATGTCCATGCTTGGCGTGCGGGATTTATCTGTTATTGAAACACCGCCTGAAAACCGATTCCCTGTTCAAACCTATGTGGTTGAGTACAACGGCGCTTTAGTCAGAGAAGCAATTGAGCGAGAATTAGCACGCGGCGGTCAAGTGTACTTCCTTTACAACCGTGTTGAAGATATCGAACGAAAAGCAGACGAAATCTCCATGCTAGTCCCAGACGCAAAAGTTAGTTATGCGCACGGGAAAATGAGTGAGAACGAGCTGGAATCAGTGATGATCAATTTCCTTGAAGGTGAATCAGATGTATTGGTCAGTACCACCATCATTGAAACGGGAGTCGATATTCCAAATGTGAACACACTCATCGTCCACGATGCTGATAAAATGGGGCTTTCTCAGCTGTACCAGCTAAGAGGACGAGTCGGGCGTTCGAACCGTGTCGCTTATGCTTACTTCACGTATCGAAAAGATAAAGTTCTTTCTGAAGTTGCAGAGAAAAGACTTCAAGCCATTAAAGAATTCACAGAGCTTGGATCTGGGTTTAAAATTGCGATGCGTGATTTAACGATTCGAGGAGCAGGGAACTTACTTGGGGCTCAGCAGCATGGTTTCATTGATTCGGTTGGATTCGACCTCTATTCTCAAATGCTGAAAGAAGCCATTGAGGAAAGAAGAGGCGATACAACGGCTCAAGATAAATTCGAGCCAGAAATTGATCTGCAAATTGATGCGTACATCCCAGACACTTATATTTCGGATGGCAAGCAGAAGATTGAGATGTATAAACAGTTCAGAGCAATTGGATCGATTGAAGAGCGAAAAGAGCTTCAGGATGAAATGATCGACCGATTTGGTGAATATCCGCAAGAAGTGGCAGACTTGTTTACGATTGCGACAATGAAGGTGTACGCTGTCCAGGAACGTGTCGAGCTGATCAAGATGGAGAAAGGCATTGTCAGAATGACCCTTGATGAGCAAGCAAGCAGTGAAATCGACGGTCAAAAATTATTTGAGCTTGGCAGTAAATATGGACGTGAAATTGGGTTGGGAATGGAAGGCAGCAAGCTGATTATTTCTGTCCAAACGAAAGGCAAGAAAACGGAGGAATGGCTTGAGGTTGTTCTTAATATGCTTCGAGGCCTTCAAGATGTGAAAAAAGAAACCATTCCATCTTCATAAAATTTTGTTTGTCTCTCGTGTATATTACGTTTGATGTGACGGATACTAAACTCAGGGTCAAGTGGTGAATGTTGCATAAAGTGGACGCTTTTGTTCCATTCACCCAACACATCATCAAACGAAAGAGAGGCAGCAGTGAATGAAAGCAACTGGAATTGTACGCCGTATCGATGATCTAGGTAGAGTGGTTATTCCAAAGGAGATTCGCAGAACATTGCGCATCCGGGAAGGAGATCCGCTTGAGATTTTCGTCGACCGCGATGGAGAAGTGATTTTGAAGAAGTATTCGCCGATTAGTGAGCTAGGAGACTTTGCGAAGGAATATGCTGATGCATTATTCGACAGTTTGGGTCATTCCATCCTGATCTGTGATCGAGATACGTATATTGCTGTATCCGGCAGTTCGAAAAAAGAGTACTTAAACAAATCGATCAGTGATTTACTTGAACGAACAATGGATCAGCGTAATTCTGTGTTAGAAGAAAGCAAAAAAGAAATTCAACTTGTCGATGGTATTGATGATGACGTATCTGCTTATACCATTGCACCTATTGTTGCAAACGGAGATCCGATTGGCGCCGTCGTCTTATTTTCTAAAGAGCGTTCAATGGGAGAAGTGGAGCATAAAGCGGCAGAAACGGCAGCTGGCTTCTTAGCCCGTCAAATGGAACATTAGGTCTAATAACTCTATATCATTTTGATAAAACGAAAAAATGCCGATGAAATCATTTGATTTTGTCGGTTTTTTATATGGGATGAAACAAATTGGGACATGTGCCGTCTACTCCTTAGAAAGAAACGGCTTTTCATTCACGTATGATATAATGAGTTCGTTTAACTGTAGATCTATTTTAAAGGAGTCATCCATGAAAAATGCTGTGAATCAGCCGCATTGGCTTTTCCAGGGTGCGGTGATTTTGACCATCGCAGGCCTGTTATCAAAGGTACTAAGTGCCGTTTACCGTGTCCCGTTTCAAAACATCGTAGGGGACACAGGGTTTTATATTTATCAGCAGGTATATCCTTTCCTTGGTATTGCCATCATGCTTGGTACAACAGGTTTTCCTGTCATGGTGTCCAAGCTTCTGAGTGAGCATGGGGAAGAGAATCGACAGATCATTACAAGGGTATCCTTGGTATATATCACTTTACTAAGCTTGGTCTTATTTCTTTGTCTTTACATAGGAGCAGGCACAATGGCGAGCCTTATGGCAGATAGTCAATTAATTCTGCTCATCCAGATGAGTGCTTTTGTGTTTCTATTTCTGCCGCTCACTGTGATGTTGAGAGGAGTTTTTCAGAGTGACGGGCTGATGCTTCCAACGGCTGTTTCTCAGTTGATTGAGCAGCTCATCAGGGTAGGCGTCCTGCTTGTTTTATCCTTTTATTTCGTGAGACACGGCTATTCGCTTTATGAAACAGGGGCGGGCGCGGTGTTCTCTTCTATCGCAGGAAGTGCGGCGTCGCTCATTTTGCTTCTTTTCCTTTGGTTGACCTATCGAAAACAGTCTGCTGCAAGTATGTCAGGCAAACAGGCGACACTTCGAAAAAAAGATATTTTGAAGAGTTTGGTGCTGTATACATTGACGATTTGTGTCAGCGGTTTGCTTATTTTATGGATGCAAATGATTGATGCTTTTCATCTGTATGCGTTGCTGCGCAGTGAGGGTCTCAGTGAAGCGGCGGCAAAGGCGGCAAAAGGTGTGTATGACCGAGGTCAGCCGTTCTTGCAGCTAGGGACGGTGTTTGCCATCAGCATCGGAACCTCTCTTGTGCCATTTTTATCGGCAGCTATGAGAAATGGGGAGCATGAAACGATACGGCAAAAAGTGCGGTCATCGGTTAAGACCACGTCGGTATTAGGGATTGGGTCAGCTGTTGGGTTGATTTGTATTTTATCACCAGTAAATACAATGCTTTTTCGTAATGATTTAGGCACAGATGCCCTGCAAATATTCTGTATATCGATTGCGTTTACGTCGATTGCCATTACGCAGGCGGCTTTACTGCAAGGGCTCGGACATACTGTGTATCCCGCTGTTGTGGTGATCATCAGCGTGCTGGTGAAATGGATTCTAACGATTGCGCTTGTTCCGT
Organism: Bacillus sp. G1(2015b); assembly: GCF_001482475.1. Lineage (NCBI taxonomy): Bacteria > Bacillati > Bacillota > Bacilli > Caryophanales > Bacillaceae > Bacillus > Bacillus sp. G1(2015b). The sequence continues at coordinate 30,740 of NZ_LKIC01000015.1, forward strand.
TATTTGGCATCCACGGTGCCGCATGGTCAACTGTATGTGGTTTTCTCACAGCAGCCGTGCTCAATGCCGTTTATTTGAAGCATAAAGGATGGATTTCATTGAGAGAGCTATTCCCAGTGAAAATTCTTTTATCAGCCGCCTTCATGGCTGTGGTCTTAATGGGATATCAGGCTTTGTTTTCCTGGGTGATCCCTTTTGAAAAACGTCCGTTTTCCGTTTTAGAGAGCCTGACATCAGTTTTTATTGGTGGTTTCGCCTTTTTATATAGTATTCTTAAGCTAGAAGTATTCACGGAAGAGGAATGGAGACTCATTCCATTAGGAAAAAAGATTTTATATTTTAAACAGATGAGAGGGAATCAAAATGGCAGGTAAGATTACCGTCGTCGGTCTCGGGGCAGGCGACATGGATCAGCTGACGCTCGGTGTATATAAGCAGCTGAAGCAGGCGAAAGAAGTATATATGAGAACGCAGGACCATCCGCTTACCGCAGAGTTAATGCAGGAGGTCCCATCTCTCACCTTTTTTGATGAAATTTATGAAAAGCACGATCAATTTGATCAGGTGTATCAGGAAATTACCGAAATATTATTTGCAGAGGCAGCGGAAAAAGACATTGTGTACGCAGTACCTGGTCATCCATTTGTGGCAGAAAAGACCGTACAGCTGCTCGTCGCCGGGCAGAAAGAGCGCGGGATCGAGGTGTCTGTCGCTGGTGGACAAAGCTTTTTAGATGCGACATTCAACTCCTTGCAGATTGACCCCATCGAAGGATTACAATTCGTTGATGCAGGGGATATGAGAGCGGATGATCTGAAATTAACCCAGCACGTCCTGATTTGTCAGGTATATGATCAGATGACAGCATCGAATGTGAAGCTCACGCTGATGGAAAAGCTTCCTGACGATTATGAAGTTTATATTGTGACTGCAGCTGGAAGCAGTCAGGAACAGATTACTGCCGTTCCTTTATTTGAACTTGATCGAGATGTGTCGATAAATAACTTAACAAGTGTTTATGTTCCTCCAATTAAAGATGAACAGCTGCTTTATCAACAATTTGACACCTTCCGTGACGTCATACGTACATTAAGAGGTCCGGGCGGTTGTCCATGGGATCAAAAACAAACCAATGAATCACTCAAACCATATTTAATTGAAGAATGCTATGAGCTGCTTGAAGCGATAGATGAAGATGACCCAGATCATATGGTGGAAGAGCTCGGCGATGTGCTGCTGCAGGTGTTACTCCACGCTCAAATTGGCGAAGATGACGGTTATTTCTCAATCGATGACGTCATTCAGCATGTTACAGAAAAAATGATTCGGCGACACCCGCATGTGTTTGGTGACACAAATGTTTCTGAGGCAGCAGATGTGGTGGCCAACTGGGAAAAAATCAAGCAGCAGGAGAAGCCAGAGCGGACCGGTTCTATTTTGCAATCGATTCCGGCGACACTTCCAGCATTAACAAAGGCATATAAACTCCAAAAGAAAGCCGCCAAGGTAGGCTTTGATTGGACAGATGTTCAAGATATTTGGAACAAATACGAAGAAGAAAAGCAGGAATTTCTCGTTGAAGTGGCAGAGAAGACGGACGAAGGTGCAACGAAGCAGATGAAAGATGAATTTGGAGATCTTTTGTTTGTTCTCGTCAATATTGGACGGTTCTATCACCTAGAGCCTGAAACGGCGCTCGCTTCTGCCAACACAAAATTCATGCGGCGTTTTCAGCATATCGAACAAAAAGCAAAGGACATGGGACGTTCATTAGATGACTTAACGCTAGAGGAAATGGACGATCTCTGGAACGATGCGAAACGTATAGAAAGAGGTGAACATACATGAGACTAGATAAGTTTTTAAAAGTGTCCCGTTTAATTAAAAGAAGAACATTGGCAAAGGAAGTAGCTGATCAAGGCAGGATTTCTATTAACGGAACACAGGCGAAAGCAAGCTCTGACGTGAAAGAAGGAGATGAGCTGCAAATCCGCTTTGGTCAAAAGCTAGTGACTGTTCAAGTCAACGAGTTAAAGGACACGACGAAAAAAGAAGAAGCGGCTGGCATGTATACTGTGCTAAAAGAAGAAAAAACAGCAGAATAGGGCTTGTTCTAAATGACCCTCTTATCACATACAATGCAGTAACATGCAAGTATGAGATATGGGGGATGTAGAAATGAATCAATATTATAATCAACCTCAAGGCACGAAGCTGTCATCAGACGCGGAGCACAATGTCACAATGCGAAACAGAAAGCATTTAGATATCACGGGTGTCAAACAAGTGGAAAGCTTTGATAGTGAGGAATTTCTGCTAGAGACGGTCATGGGGATTCTCGCCATCCGCGGAGAAAATCTGCAAATGAAGAACCTAGACGTCGAAAAGGGCGTTGTGTCGATCAAAGGGCGTGTCTTTGATTTAATCTATGTTGATGAGCAGCACGGGGAGAAAGCTAAAGGATTTTTTAGCAAGCTGTTTAAATGACGCTGACAGTCCAGTTTTATACGATGCTTTCCATGGCGGCGATGGGCATCTGGCTGGGCGCATCGCTTGATACGTACAAGCTGTTTGTGAACCGGAAAAAAACAGCAAAATGGCTTTTGGCTATACACGATCTCCTTTTTTGGATGGTGCAGGGTCTCTTATTCTTTTACGTCCTGCTGCTGACAAATGAGGGAGAATTCAGGCTTTATATTTTCCTAGCCGTTGCTCTAGGTTTCTCGATGTATCAGGCATTGATGAAACATCTGTATCTCAAGATTCTCAAGTTTATCATGATGTGTGTATATCAGACCGTTCTCTTCCTGAAAAGGCTGGTCATGTCGATTGTCTTCCAGCCGATCCGCTGGATGATCACATTGGTCATAAGTGCTATTCTGTTCTTGCTCCACTCGCTCTTACGTCTAGTTCGTTTTACGTTTCGGCTCGTGTGGAAGGTGCTGTCGATTGTTTGTTATCCGCTCATCTGGTTACTCAATGTGACCATTATTCATCGGATTCCCGAAAAATGGCGAACATCAATGAGATTGTTTTTCTCAAAAGGAGCAGGAATTTTACAAGGGGCCAAGAAATTATCTGGTACCATCAAAACGAAATGGAAACAATTCTGGACAAAGTAAGAGAGGAGGCCTTCAACCTTGAACAAGAGAAAAAGAAATATCGCACAAATTCAAAATGATTATCAAAAACAAATGGAACAGCAAGCACAGCGCTTAAAACGCAAACGTCGCGGACTCCTTAGAAGGCTTACCGTGTTTGGTGTGATCGTGCTCATGTTTGCTGTCTTGGTGACAAGTGCCCTCTGGTCGCAATCGTCTTCACTAAAGGAAAAAGAAGAGAAGAAGGTTGCGCTCGAAAAAGAGTTGAAGCAATTACAAACAAAGCAGGAAGATATTTCTGATGAAATTAAGAAGCTGAAAAGCAAGGAATACGTACTCGAACTGGCACGACGGGACTATTATATGTCCAAAAAAGGCGAAAAAATCTTTGATGTGGGCAATAAGAGCGATTAGCCTTGTTGACACTTAAAATTCAGTTTATGTATAATTGAACAAATGAGATTTTTTTATAAGTCTAAGGAGGAGCACTTTTTTTATGTCGATTGAAGTTGGCAGCAAGTTACAAGGGAAAGTTACGGGCATTACAAATTTTGGAGCTTTTGTGGAGTTGCCAGGCGGTTCAACTGGTCTCGTTCATATCAGTGAGGTAGCCGATAACTATGTAAAAGATATTAATGAGCATTTAAAAGTCGGTGAACAAGTTGAAGTGAAAGTGATTAACGTTGAAAAAGACGGTAAAATCGGCTTGTCCATTAAAAAAGCAAAAGATCGTCCTCAACAACAATCAAGACCAAGCAGAAATGATTTCCGTCCTAAGGAATCGTTTGAACAAAAAATGAACAAATTCTTAAAAGATAGCGAAGATCGCTTAACATCTTTAAAACGTAACACGGAATCAAAACGTGGGGGGCGCGGAGCAAGAAGAGGTTAACTTGTTGCTGCTTTCTATATATTTTTACAACAAAGCATCTGCTGTTCAGCAGGTGCTTTTTTTATGATCCATCCGACATTTTTGAGATTTCGTCATTTAATTTATAACTTTCTATTGACGGACAAGCGAATCCTTTGTATTATAGTTCTTGTGCTTCTTAGCGCATTATCATTATGGCGGTGTAGCTCAGCTGGCTAGAGCGTACGGTTCATACCCGTGAGGTCGGGGGTTCGATCCCCTCCGCCGCTATCCTTTTAACTAGAACATAAAGCAAGGCCCGTTGGTCAAGCGGTTAAGACACCGCCCTTTCACGGCGGTAACACGGGTTCGAATCCCGTACGGGTCATCTTCGAAACAGCTTTCTATAGGAAAGCTGTTTTTTTGTGCTTTCGTAAAATTCTGATGAAAGACATCGACTTTCATGAAAGTATGCCTCTTTGACGAATAAAGCGTCGAACGTTTTATGGAAACGACAACTTCTTTTGACAAAATTTCTTTTTCACCTTCGCTATAATGACAAGCAACGAATATCAGGTGGGGGATGAGAAGATGGAAAAACTAGAAAGAAGAACTGATTTAACAGGAGCGGGGTTTGAAAGAATCAGTGCGGGGTTAAAAAAGATGAAAAACCTGTTTCTTCATCACACGCATTCTCTTTTTTTCTATAAAGGGTTTATTTATGTTGTTCTAGGCTTTTTATTAGGACGAGCCTTTATATTATCTGAAATTATGCCGTTTGCTCTGCCTTTCTTTGGTTCCATGCTGCTTATTAAAAGAGATAAGGCAATGCTTGCTTGTCTCGCTTTACTCGCTGGGGCGATGACGATATCACCTCAAAATGCATTGTTTGTGTTTGCATCGCTGCTTATGTTTCTCCTTATGTCAAAGGTGGTTTCTTTCATCATCAAAGACCCAGTGAAAACATTACCGGTTGTCATTGTTCTCTCAATGCTGATTACCCGAGGAGCGTTTGTTTACCTAGAGCAAGGTGCTGTGCAAAGCTATGATTACGTCATGGCGGGTGTCGAAGCAGGACTTGCCTTCATTTTGACACTGATTTTTCTTCAAAGCCTGCCGATTTTTACAGTCAGGAAAATTAAACACTCTTTAAAGGTCGAAGAAATTATTTGTTTTATGATTTTAATTGCCTCAGTTTTAACCGGACTTGCTGGGATCTCATTTCAAGGGATGCAGGCAGAGCATATTTTGTCACGTTATGTAGTGCTGACCTTTGCTTTTATTGGCGGAGCCAGTATTGGTTGTACGGTCGGTGTCGTGACAGGATTAATTCTCGGTCTCGCCAACATCGGAAACCTTTATCAGATGAGTCTTCTTGCCTTTTCAGGTTTATTAGGCGGATTGCTGAAAGAAGGGAAGAAAGCAGGGGCAGCCATCGGCTTAATTGTGGGTTCCTTACTCATTTCACTGTATGGGGAAGGGTCAGCAGGTCTCATGACCACACTGTATGAATCACTTATAGCGGTTGCGCTCTTTTTGCTCACGCCGCAATCAGTCACCTCCAAGGTAGCGAAATACATTCCTGGCACGGTAGAGCATGTACAAGAGCAGCAGCAATATGCTCGGAAAGTACGAGACGTGACAGCAAAAAAGGTAGACCAATTCTCTAATGTATTTCATGCGCTGTCTGAGAGTTTTGCGACATTTTACGAATCCATTCCTGAAGAGAAGAAGCAGGAAGAGGATGTAGATCTTTTTTTAAGTACGATCACAGAACGATCCTGTCAAACGTGCTATAAGAAAAATAAATGCTGGGTGCAGAACTTTGATACAACCTATGAACTAATGAAACAAGTTATGCATGAATCTGATGAAAAAACGTATGAGCATAACCGAAAATTGAAAAAGAAATTTAGTCAGCACTGCTCAAAATCAAAACATGTCGAGGAATTGATTGAAGAGGAGATCGCTTACTATAAAGCCAACCAGACACTGAAGAAAAAAGTCCAAGACAGCAGACGTCTTGTGGCTGAACAGCTGATGGGGGTCTCGCAAGTGATGGAGGATTTTTCCCGGGAAATAAAACGAGAAAGAGAACAGCATTTTATTCAAGAAGAGCAGATGATAGAAGCGCTTCAGCACTTTGGTATTGAAATTCAGCAAGTAGAAATCTATAGCTTGGAACAGGGAAATGTCGATATTGAAATGAGAATCCCATATTGCCAAGGGCATGGGGAATGTGAAAAAATCATTGCTCCAATGCTTTCAGATATTTTAGAAGAACAGATTTTAGTCAAAGCAGAGCAGTGTGCAGAGCATCCAACAGGCTATTGTCATGTTGTGTTTGGCTCTGCCAAATCATATCGAGTGGCTACAGGCGTGGCACATGCAGCAAAAGGCGGAGGACTGGTATCTGGAGACAGCTACAGCATGATGGAGCTTGGTGCAGGCAAGTATGCCGCAGCTATTAGTGATGGAATGGGCAACGGAGCACGTGCTCATTTTGAAAGCAATGAGACGATTAAGCTGTTAGAAAAAATATTGGCGTCAGGTATCAATGAAAAAGTAGCGATTAAAACCATTAATAGTATTTTATCTTTACGAACGACGGACGAGATCTATTCAACATTGGATTTATCGATTATTGATTTACAGGATGCAAGCTGTAAGTTCCTCAAGATTGGTTCAACACCCAGCTTTATTAAACGAGGTGATCAGGTGATGAAGGTACAAGCAAGCAACTTGCCGATTGGTATTATTGATGAATTCGAAGTCGAGGTTGTGAGCGAACAGATGAAAGCAGGAGATCTCTTGATTATGATGAGTGACGGCATTTTTGAAGGGCCAAAGCATATTGAAAATCATGATCTGTGGGTGAAACGGAAAATGAAAAGCTTTAAAACAGAAGATCCACAAGAAATTGCTGATTTATTAATGGAAGAGGTCATTCGAACAAGAGCAGGCCAAATTGACGACGATATGACGGTTGTTGTCATTAGGCTCGACCACAACACACCAAAATGGGCTTCCATTCCGACAGGTACATTCTATCTTGAGAAACAAGAGATTTCTTAAAATATCGTATAATATGAATTTCTTCTGGCGATGATGGGGATATAAGCATTCAGTTACAATCCCAGGAGGAATGAAGATGCGAAAAGGTCACGTCAACCAAATCTTATTGATTACAGATGGCTGCTCAAATCACGGGGAAGATCCGCTTGCGATTGCCTCATTGGCAAAGGAACAAGGGATTACAGTCAATGTCATTGGCATTATGGAAGAAAACAGACACGATCATGAAGCGATGAAAGAAGTAGAGGGGATTGCTCTCGCAGGCGGAGGCATCTATCAAGTTGTCTACGTCCAGCAATTATCTCAAACAGTACAAATGGTCACGAAAAAAGCGATGACACAAACCTTACAAGGTGTTGTGAATAAAGAATTGCAGCAAATACTCGGCAAAGACACTGAAATTGAAGAGCTTCCACCAGATAAGCGCGGGGAAGTAATGGAGGTTGTTGATGAGTTAGGAGAGACGGTTCACCTTCAAGTACTCGTGCTTGTTGATACAAGTGCAAGTATGAAACCGAAGCTGCCGACTGTCAAAGAAGCACTTATCGACCTTTCCATCAGTTTAAATTCAAGAATTGGAGAAAATCAGTTTGGGATGTGTGTATTTCCCGGGAAAAACTCAGATGCTGAAATTGTGTTGAATTGGACGCCTCGATTCGATTCATTATCATCTATTTTCCCAAAACTGACCACTGGAGGAATCACCCCAACGGGACCAGCACTTCGGGAAGCACTTCAGCATTTCAAGTCAGTTCGCTCACGTAAAGGGCTGCTTGAAGCAAAGGAAGAGCATGATGATGAATTCGGTTTCTAACATCCCGTTAGGCACGGTGATTCAAGGGAAATGGCACCACCATCATTACCGTATTGTAAAAGAGCTTGGAAAAGGGGCGAACGGTGTTGTCTATCTGGCCGAATCGCCACATGGGCAAGCGGCCCTTAAAGTGAGTGATGACAGTATGCTCATTGCATCTGAAGTCAATGTATTAAAATCCTTTTCAAAGGCTCCTGTGAAAACCATGGGGCCTTCTTTTTATGATATGGATGATGCGATTTATCCCGGTATGCCTCAAAAACGCTCCTTTTACGTGATGGAATATGTCAGAGGCCCATTACTGCTTGAATTTGTGAAACAAAAGGGTGATGAATGGATCGTTGTTTTGATGATTCAGCTTTTATCTAGCCTGGCTCATTTACATCAGGAAGGATGGATTTTTGGTGACTTAAAGCCTGATAATCTCATTGTTTCTGGTCCCCCTGCCACGATCCGGTGCATTGATGTGGGAGGAACGACAAAAGCGGGCAGGGCAATTAAGGAGTATACCGAGTTTTTTGATCGAGGCTATTGGGGATTTGGTTCACGAAAAGCTGAACCAACTTATGATTTATTTGCCCTAGCCATGGTGATGGTTAACTGTGCGTATAAGAAAGAATTCAAAAAAGGGGCAGAACCAGAAAAGCAGCTTTATCGAGCCATTGAAGGACATCCTTTATTAAAGCGATATGAAAGGGTGTTAAAGGCTGCTTTACAAGGTAAATATCAATCAGCAGCAAACATGAAAAGTGCGATGCTGAAAGAAGGACAGCTGATTGAATCAAGAAAATCACGCCAAAAGAAGCAACAGCAAAAAAACGCGCCAAAACCCGCTGTTAATCAAAATCAACAAGTGGCTTCACGATCGCGGGCTGCAGCAGCAAAAAGAACGTCAGTACGTAAAAAATCAGGCGGACTTTTTGAAACCATTCTTATCGTGTGCAGTGTACTCGCCCTTTACTGTGCATATGTGGTTTTGTTCCTGTTGTAGAGCTGTAAAAAAGCAGGCTTCTTCTTTGCTTGGAGCTACTGAAAGTGATAGGATATGTATATCTTTAAATTACCTGCTCTTTGTGAGGAGGAAGTTGTGAATAGAATTGAATCTTTTTTGAAAAAACATGATGTTTACCTTGAAAATACGACAGTCATTGTCGGGGTTTCCGGCGGACCGGATTCCATGCTCTTACTGCATGAACTTAACAAGCGTCGCAAAGGTTCCTATCAGCTGATTGCAGCCCATGTAGATCACATGTTCAGAGGAGAAGAGTCCTTTGCTGATTTGGCATTTGTTGAGGCTTACTGTAAGGAGCACGAAATCCCTTTTGAATCGTCCCGCATACAGGTCACCCAATATGCAAAAGAAAACCGCTTAAACAAACAGGCAGCTGCAAGGGAGTGCAGATATGCTTTCTTTCGTCAATTGATGGAGCAATACAAGGCTCAATTTATAGCGCTTGCACATCATGGAGACGACCAAGTAGAAACAATGTTGATGAGACTTGCGAGAGGAACTGTTGGTATAGGACTCGCGGGTATCCAAGCAAAACGTCCTTTTCAAAATGGATGGCTGATTCGTCCGCTCATTGGATACTCTAAGGACGACGTGCTAAAAGCTTGTGAAAAAGAACATGTTCCCTATGTCATTGATCAAAGCAATCATACAGATGACTACTTGAGAAACCGGGTAAGAAGACACATTCTTCCCGTGTTAAAAGAAGAAGCACCTCATGTACATGAAAGCTTTCAGTTTGTAAGTGACATGCTGACTGAGGATGAGCAATACTTGCAGGCTTTAACAAAGGTACAAATGAACCAAGTGATAACGAGTCAATCGCCTAAGCAAATTGAGATCAAAATGAAGCCTTTGCTTGACCTGCCTTTGCCTTTACAAAGAAGAGGCATTCAACTAATATTAAACTATCTTTATGAAAACACTCAATCAGCGTTTTCAAACCAGCATATTCTAGGGACTTTAGACTGGTTATCTCATACTGATCAACCGTCTGGATCATTAGATTTGCCAAAAGGTTTACAAGCTGTCAAGTCTTATGATCACTGTATGTTTACCTTTGAACGATCGCATGTAGTAGACCAGTCTTATGCTCTTCACTTAAAGGTTGAGCTTGGAGAAGAGCTTTTTCTCCCAAATGGACAGTCTATCGTCGTATCAAATCATGTTCCGAAGGATGCACGGAACGGAAACCATTTTTTCTTGCTTCAAAAAGATCATGTTCGTCTCCCTTTGATCATTCGCTCACGAAAAAATGGTGATCGAATCAAACTTAAAGGGATGAATGGATCAAAAAAGGTGAAGGATATATTTATTGATAAAAAAGTGCCTCTTGCAGAAAGAGACAGCTGGCCGATCGTCACTGACTCGGATCATCAAATCATCTGGATCCCAGGTCTGAAAAAATCTGTTTTTGAAGAAATTGATATGACAAACAGCGATCTCATTGTATTACAATATAGACAGCACGAAAATTTGTAGGGGGCAAGCAAAAGCATGAAACAAGATATTGAAAAGATTTTGATCTCAGAAGAAGAGATCCAGCAAAAAGTGAAGGAACTGGGTGCAACATTAACCAGTGATTATGATGGTAAATTTCCCCTGGCTATTGGTGTTTTGAAAGGGGCTCTTCCATTCATGGCAGACCTAATCAAACACATTGATACATATTTAGAACTTGATTTTATGGATGTATCTAGCTACGGAAAGTCTACCGTATCTTCTGGAGAAGTAAAGATCATTAAGGATCTAGATACTTCTGTTGAAGGAAGAGATATTTTGATTATGGAAGATATCATCGACAGTGGGTTAACTTTGAGCTATCTGGTAGAGCTTTTCCGATACCGTAAAGCAAATTCCATTAAAATTGTGACATTGCTTGATAAACCAAGCGGCCGCAAAGCAGACATCAAAGCAGATTATGTTGGATTTGAAGTACCAGATGCATTTGTTGTCGGCTATGGATTGGATTTCGCTGAACGTTACCGAAACCTCCCGTATATTGGAGTGTTAAAACCATCTGTTTACGAAGGCTGATCAGCATACGTATACATGAGGTTATTGGTTGTGTTGGAATGATTTTCTATGATACTATTGAACATAGTTGTGCTTACTGTGGGAGGAGGTAAGGAATGAATCGGGTTTTTCGTAATACGATTTTTTATATACTTATTTTATTACTTGTGATAGGGGTCGTTAGTTGGTTAGGATCCCCAAATCAAAAGCCTGAGAACATGTCTTACAGCAAATTTTCGCAAAATTTAAGTGCGGGAAAAGTGGAGAGTATCTCCATTCAGCCTGTAAGAGGGGTTTATGAAATTCGTGGTCAATTAGATGGCGCGAAGAAAGATCAATACTTCATTACCCATGTTCCAGATGGTCAAGGTGTTGACCAAATTTACAGTGCACTGAAGAATACAGATGTAAAAGTAGAACCAGCACCTGAAACGAATGGATGGCTGCAAGTTCTGACAACCATCATTCCGTTTATCATCATCTTTATCCTGTTCTTCTTCTTATTGAACCAAGCTCAGGGCGGCGGAAGCCGAGTCATGAACTTTGGTAAGAGTAAGGCGAAGCTTTACACAGAAGAGAAGAAACGTGTGAAATTTAAAGATGTTGCTGGTGCAGATGAAGAAAAGCAAGAGCTTGTAGAAGTGGTGGAATTCCTGAAGGATCCACGTAAATTTGCGGAGCTTGGCGCAAGAATCCCTAAAGGGGTTTTACTAGTAGGACCTCCAGGTACAGGTAAAACATTGCTTGCGAGAGCATCTGCAGGAGAAGCTGGCGTTCCTTTCTTCAGCATCAGTGGTTCTGACTTCGTCGAGATGTTCGTCGGTGTCGGTGCATCACGTGTACGTGATTTATTCGAAAATGCGAAAAAGAATGCACCTTGCTTAATCTTTATTGATGAGATTGATGCAGTGGGTCGTCAGCGTGGAGCCGGTCTTGGCGGTGGTCATGACGAGCGTGAACAAACGCTTAACCAGCTTCTTGTCGAAATGGATGGTTTTAGTGCCAACGAAGGTATTATTATCATTGCTGCGACGAACCGTGCAGATATTCTAGACCCTGCATTGCTGCGTCCGGGACGCTTTGACCGTCAAATTACGGTTGACCGCCCAGATGTTATTGGCCGTGAAGAAGTACTGAAAGTTCATGCGAAAAACAAACCGCTTGACGAGTCAGTCAACTTAAAAGCCATTGCAAGCAGAACACCAGGGTTCTCTGGGGCAGATCTTGAGAACTTACTAAACGAAGCAGCACTTGTTGCTGCCCGTCAAAACAAAAAGAAAATCGATATGCGTGATATCGACGAAGCGACTGACCGTGTCATCGCTGGGCCGGCGAAGAAAAGCCGCGTCATTTCGAAGAAAGAACGTAATATCGTGGCTTACCATGAAGCAGGTCATACCGTCATTGGTCTTATCTTAGACGAAGCGGACATGGTGCATAAAGTAACGATCGTTCCTCGTGGTCAGGCAGGCGGATATGCGGTCATGCTTCCAAGAGAAGACCGTTATTTCCAAACGAAGCCAGAGCTTCTTGATAAGATTGTCGGCTTGCTCGGCGGTCGTGTTGCAGAGGAAATTACGTTTGGTGAAGTAAGTACAGGCGCTCACAACGACTTCCAGCGTGCAACAGGCATTGCAAGAAGAATGGTCACAGAGTTCGGTATGTCTGATAAACTTGGTCCGCTTCAATTCGGTCAATCACAAGGAGGTCAAGTATTCCTTGGCCGTGATTTCAACAATGAGCCGAATTATAGTGAAGCGATCGCTTACGAAATTGACCAAGAAGTTCAGCGCTTCATTAAGGAGAGCTACGAACGTGCGAAACAAATTCTCACTGAGAATAAAGATAAGTTAGAAATCATCGCACAAGCCCTTCTAGAAGTTGAAACATTAGATGCTGAACAAATTAAATCTCTTTACGAAACTGGAAAGCTTCCAGAGCGTGTATACGCAGATGACGAAGAGAAAAACGATGATGTGAAAGTAAACATCAAGAAAAAAGAAGATGAGGAGATCTAGTCTCCTTCTGTGAAAGCTGCCGGGATCACCGGCAGCTTTTTTATTTCGATTCATGAATGGATCGGTTTCGAATTGTTTACAAATGGAACTCAATTCGTGTATGGTATGATAGAAAGTCGAAAAATGCTCTTTTTGAGAAACTATTCAAAGTGGTGATGAAGTTGTTACTCGTGATAGATGTAGGAAACACAAATACCGTTTTAGGTGTTTATCATAATGGCGATCTAAACTACCATTGGCGAATTGAAACAAGCCGTCATAAAACAGAAGACGAATTTGGTATGTCCATTAGGGCTTTATTCGATTATGTGGGGCTGATGTTTGATCAAATAGAAGGGATTATCATCTCGTCTGTGGTCCCGCCAATGATGTTTGCTCTTGAAAGAATGTGCGAAAAGTATTTTCACCTAACACCCCAAATTGTAGGGCCTGGAATGAAGACTGGATTAAACATTATGTGTGACAATCCAAAGGAAGTCGGGGCAGATCGAATTGTCAATGCAGTAGCAGCAATTCACCTATATGGGGCGCCTCTTATTGTGGTAGACTTTGGAACAGCAACAACCTACTGTTATATCAATGAACAAAAACAATACATGGGTGGAGCGATTGCACCTGGTATTACCATCTCAACTGAGGCTTTATATACAAGAGCGGCGAAGCTGCCGAGAATTGAAATTGTCCGTCCTGATCACATTGTTGGAAAAAACACCATCAGTGCGATGCAATCCGGCATCCTTTATGGATATGTTGGTCAAGTCGAGGGAATAGTGAAACGGATGAAGCAGCAAGCCAAACAAACACCGAAAGTCATTGCAACAGGCGGTTTGTCTACATTGATTGGAAATGAATCAGACTGCATTGATATTGTCGATCCGTTCCTCACATTAAAAGGACTGCAGCTCATTTATGAACGTAATCGTGTCGGTGTATTATAGGAGGTTTAAATCAAATGGATTACTTAGTTAAAGCATTAGCATATGACGGAAAAGTCCGCGCATATGCTGCAAACACAACAGATACAATCAACGAAGCACAAAGAAGACATCATACGTGGCCGACTGCATCAGCTGCCATCGGCAGAACGATGACAGCAACCGTCATGATGGGTGCTATGCTGAAAGGTGAGAATAAGCTAACTGTCAAAATAGAAGGCGGTGGACCAATCGGCGCCATTATTGCTGATGGAAATGCAAAAGGTCAGGTGCGAGGATATGTCTCAAACCCACAAGTTCACTTTGATTTAAATGAACATGGCAAGCTGGATGTTAGACGTGCAGTCGGAACATCTGGAACCTTAAGTGTTGTCAAAGATATCGGGCTGAAGGACCACTTTACAGGACAAACGGAAATTGTTTCAGGTGAAATTGGAGATGACTTCACATATTATCTTGTTTCTTCTGAGCAAGTGCCTTCCTCTGTAGGCGTAGGCGTCCTTGTCAATCCAGATAATTCGATCCTCGCAGCAGGCGGTTTCATCATTCAATTGCTGCCTGGTACAGAAGATGCTGTTATTGAAAGACTAGAACAGCGCCTGTCAACCATTGAACCAATCTCTAAACTCATTGAAAAAGGGATGACACCAGAAGAAATATTAGAAGAAGTACTCGGTGAAAAGCCTCAAATTTTAGAAACTGTACCTGTCGAATTTTCTTGTAACTGCTCAAAAGAACGGTTTGCAAATGGCATTATCAGCCTAGGGAAAGCCGAAATTGATGATATGATTGAACAAGACGGACAAGCAGAAGCTCAATGCCATTTTTGTAACGAAACGTATGTATTTACAAAAGAAGAGCTAGAAGAGCTACGTGAAGAATTAACCCGCTAAGCTCTAAGCAGCGGGTTTTCTTTTTAGAATGGAAAGGAGACGAAAGATGAGATTAAAAGCAAGAGTGGTATGGACATTTATCCTCGTGTTGCTCATGATTAATGCCGTTGTCATTGCATATGTATTAACAAAGTCACAAATGTCACAGGCTTCTTCTAACGGGAAGAGCGGTGAAGAAATTGCATCGATTGGAAAAGAGAAGGTAACGCGTCAAGAATGGTTAAAGAAGATGGAAGACCGCTACGGAAAGGCAACACTTGAACAAATGATCAATCTGAAGGTGGTCAATCAGCTTGCCAAGCAAAACAAGCTGGACGTGTCTTCGAAAGAGATCAATCGTGAATTGCTTATGCTCAAAGCAGTATCTAATAATTTCTACGAAGATGGACATACAAGTGAGAAGGAATGGAAAGAACAGATTCGTTATCAAATTTTATTAGAGCAGCTTTTAACAAGAGATGCCGTCGTTTCTGAAAAAGAAGCGAAATCGTTTTATGAAAAAAACAAGGACTTGTATCAATATGATGATTCATACCGCATTCGCCATATTGTCGTGAAGACAAAGGACGAGGCTGAAAATGTATTGAAAGATTTAAAAGGTGGATCCAGCTTTGAAGCCGTAGCAGCTGAACGTTCAATCGACCGTTACACCTCACCATACGGCGGAGATCTTGGATTTGTGACAGAAGAGCAGGAAAGCATCCCAGCCCTATACATACAAGAAGCTCAAAAGCTTCAGCCAGATGAATGGACGAAAGAGCCAATTCAGACCAAAAACGGGTATGCCATTATTCAGTTAAAAGAAAAATTAAATGGCCGCTCTTTCTCCTATGACGAAGTCAAAGATCAGATTAAAAGGCAGATCGCGATGGAAGATCTAGGTGAAAAGGCGAATGTCAAAACCCTGTGGAAGGAAGCAAAAGTCACATGGTTTTACGATGGCGAGCAGGACTAAAAGCATTGACAAAATTTTTTGAAATTGATAATTTAATATTAATACAATAAAATTACTCGGAGATAGAGGTGTTAGTGATGGCTCGTATTGCAAATTCAGTTTTTGAACTAATAGGAAATACACCAGTCGTTAAATTAAACCGTTTAGTAGATGAAGACAGTGCGGATGTCTACTTGAAACTTGAATATATGAACCCAGGCAGCAGTGTCAAAGATCGTATTGCTTTAGCGATGATCGAAGATGCTGAAGCGAAAGGTACACTAAAAGCCGGCGATACCCTTATTGAACCAACAAGTGGAAACACAGGAATCGGCCTTGCGATGGTAGCGGCTGCTAAAGGAATCAACGCGATTTTGGTTATGCCAGACACAATGAGTCAGGAGCGCCGCAACCTTTTACGCGCTTATGGTGCGGAGCTTGTCTTAACACCAGGTGCAGAAGGAATGAAAGGTGCCATCAAAAAAGCAGAAGAATTGGCAGAAGAGCATGGTTACTTCATGCCTCAGCAATTTAGCAACGAAGCCAATGCGGAGATTCACCGTCGTACAACTGGGAAAGAAATTCTTGAACAGTTTGACGGCGAGCTTGATGCATTTATTGCAGGTGTCGGTACGGGCGGTACGATCACAGGTGCTGGTGAAGTCCTAAAAGAAGCCATCCCATCCATCCAACTTTATGCAGTAGAGCCGACAGATTCCCCTGTATTGTCAGGCGGAAAGCCGGGTCCGCATAAAATTCAAGGAATTGGAGCAGGTTTTGTTCCTTCAATCCTGAACACAGAAATATATGACGGCATCATCCAAGTGAAAAACGAAGATGCATTTGAGCTTGCAAGAAAAGCAGCGAAAGAAGAAGGAATCCTTGGCGGTATTTCTTCCGGAGCAGCTATTTACGCAGCACTTCAAACAGCGAAGAAGCTTGGTAAAGGGAAAAAGGTTCTCGCAATCATCCCAAGTAACGGTGAGCGTTACCTCAGTACACCTCTTTATCAATTCGATTAAACCAATCACCCCAGCATTTGCTGGGGTTTTTTCATGAATTCTGAAGATGGAAAGCAAATACTATTTTCTAAATAAATTGGATTGCATTACAATAAGATTAATGAAAATAAAAAAGGATGATAACATGACACAACGCAGGCCGATGGGCATCAAAATTCCTTTTACGAAAGATGCATTCTTGAAAAGATACGAACAATTAACTGCTCGTGAAACACATCATGTGCTTCTAGAAAGTGCACGCGGCGGTTCATATAGCATTGCTGGTATTCACCCGATCGCTAAAGCGAAGGGGAAAGATGGGATGACGACCATCCATTATCAAGATGAGGTATTGTTCAAAGAAGGTGATCCATTCAGAGCGTTTACGGATTGGTTTCAATCCCTTCAAACCGAAACAAACGACGAATACCCCGACTTCCAAGGCGGAGCGATTGGGTTTTTAAGCTACGATTATGCTAGATACATCGAGCATTTTAAGATGCTGGCAATTGATGATCTTAAAACACCAGACCTTTATTTCCTCGTGTTTAACGATGTTGCAGTTTTTGATCATGAAGAGAACGCACTGTGGCTGATTACTCACACAGAGGAAGCAGAACCAATGAGTGAAGCGAATCAAAGGCTGGAAGAATGGGAGCGAAAGTGGACAAGCTCTTTTGAAGAATCAGCACAATCACCTGTCAATGAATCTTCTACAGAATTTGTACCAGCAGCACCTTTTACTGAAGAAACCTTTGGAGAAGCAGTAGAGAAAATTAAGCAATATATCGCAAACGGTGACGTGTTCCAAGTGAACTTATCTATCAGACAAGATGAACAGCTTCACACTCATCCGTATGATTTATACAAAACGTTACGTCAAGTGAATCCATCTCCTTATATGTCTTACCTGCATACGCCTGACTTCCAGATTGTTTGTGGTTCTCCAGAGCTGCTTATTAAGAAAAAAGGAACTCAGCTAGAAACAAGACCAATTGCCGGAACAAGATCACGAGGCAAAGACGACGCTGAGGATCAAGCGCTGGCAAAAGAACTGATTGAAAATGAAAAAGAACGCGCAGAGCATGTGATGCTCGTTGACCTTGAGCGGAATGACCTTGGACGAGTATCTACTTATGGATCCGTAAAAGTGAACGAATTTATGGCGATTGAGAAATATTCACACGTGATGCATATTGTATCCAATGTACAAGGAGAGCTGCGTGATGAATGTGACGCGGTAGATGTCATGAGAGCTGTATTCCCAGGTGGAACGATTACAGGTGCTCCAAAAGTGAGAACAATGGAAATCATAGAAGAACTTGAGCCAACAAGACGTGGGCTTTATACTGGATCTATAGGCTGGTTTGGATTCAATCAAGATATGCACTTTAATATCGTTATTCGGACTGCGTATTGTACAGAAGGAAAAGCCTTTATGCAGTCAGGTGCGGGGATCGTCATAGATTCTGTCCCAAAACACGAATACAAAGAATCCATTAAAAAAGCCTATGCAGTGAAAAAAGCAATACAGTTGAGCAAAGAAGAGACTATTTTGAGTTAGAGGTGAGCAGAGTATGATTTTAATGATTGATAATTATGATTCATTTACGTACAACCTGGTCCAGTATTTAGGGGAGCTTGGAGAAGAATTGATCGTGAAACGGAATGATCAAGTGACCATTCAGGAAATTGAAGAGCTCAAGCCGGATTTTCTCATGATTTCTCCAGGGCCATGCAGTCCTGATGAAGCGGGAATTAGTATGGAGGCGATCAAGCACTTTGCAGGAAGTATTCCGATCTTCGGTGTGTGTTTAGGCCACCAATCCATCGCACAAGTCTTTGGCGGGGATGTTGTTCGAGCAGAGCGCTTAATGCACGGTAAAACGTCAGAGATTAAACATGACGGAAAAGGTGTCTTCACAGGACTTCAAAATCCGCTCGTTGCAACGAGATATCATTCATTAATTGTCAAAAACGAGACGCTGCCAGAGTGCTTTGACGCAACAGCCAGCACAAAGGAAGGCGAGCTCATGGCGATTCGCCATAAAGAATTGCCGATTGAAAGTGTGCAATTCCATCCTGAATCAATTATGACGTCCTTCGGAAAAGAAATGCTGAAAAATTTCATTGAAACCTATTGTAAAAAGGGGCATGAAGTAAACGCATGATCATTTATCTGAACGGTCAGTATATAGAGGAGAAAGACGCGACTCTTTCTCCTTTTGATCATGGTTTTCTATATGGCATCGGTGTATTCGAAACATTTACCAGCCTGGCAGGACAAGTCTTCCTGTTGGATTGGCATCTTGAAAGGCTCAATCAATCATTACGTGACCTTTGCATCGAATCCACAATAGAGAAACCATTTGTACTCGACATCATTCATACCTTACTGAATAAAAACCAAATAGCTGGCGGCCATGCGAGAATTCGCTTGAATGTTTCTGCGGGCAGAGGAAACGGATTTTCTGCAGATCCTTATGAAGAGCCTGTCGTTTTTGTCATGATCTCTCCTTTCCGTCCAGAATCTATTTTGGATGAGAAAAAGGGAGTCATTCTTCAAACGAGAAGAAATACACCGGAAGGGCCAAGGCGCCTCAAGTCTCATCATTATATGAACAACCTGCTTGCTAAAAGAGAAGTGGGAAATGACCCGTCGTTAGAAGGCATCTTTTTAACAAAAGAAGATGATGTGGCAGAAGGCATTACCTCGAATATATTTTGGCGAAAAGATGATGTGATCTATACACCGTCACTTGATACAGGCATTTTAAATGGGGTCACTCGTCGATACTGTATGGAAACGCTCCGCGCTATGGGGGCTTCGCTAAAGGAAGGGCGATACCCAGTCTCACATTTGCTCTCAGCTGATGAGGCATGGATGACCAATTCTGTTCAGGGAGTTGTACCGTTCAGAGGAATAGGAGAAATCCACTTTCCCAAAAACAGCCGGACAATTTCAACAAGGTTAAGAATGCAATACACTAAAGAACGTCAAGACCATAAAGAGTAGGTGGACACAATGACACAACAATTGATAAAACAGCCTAAAATCATACAGGCCAAGCACCATACCCTTAGTTATGAAGAAAAGACATTAGTCATGGGCATTTTAAATGTCACACCTGACTCTTTTTCAGATGGAGGAAAGTTTAATCAAGTAGATAAAGCGCTGGCTCATGCAGCGCAGCTGATAGAAGACGGGGCACATATTATTGATATTGGCGGAGAATCGACTCGCCCGGGAGCGGCACTTGTCTCGGAAGAAGAGGAGCTTTCAAGGGTCATTCCGGTCATTGAGAAGATCACAAAAGAATTAGATGTACCTATCTCTATTGATACGTATAAAGCCCGTGTTGCAGATGAAGCGGTGAAAGCTGGAGCCTCCATTATTAATGATGTATGGGGAGCAAAGGCAGATCCCCAAATGGCACATGTGGCAGCGAAGCACAATGTTCCAATCATTTTAATGCACAATCGGCCAGAACGAAACTACACACATCTGATTTCAGATATGATCGCCGATTTGAAAGAAAGTGTCCAAATTGCCCAGCAAGCGGGTGTCAGCGATGACATGATCATATTAGATCCTGGTGTAGGATTTGCGAAAAATAAAGAGGACAACCTGAAGGTCATGAATGAACTTGAACATTTTTGTCACCTTGGGTATCCACTGCTGCTGGCTACATCTCGAAAACGATTCATTGGTGCTGTCTTAGACCTGCCGCCTGAAGAACGTACTGAAGGAACAGGTGCGACGGTCTGTCTTGGGATTCAAAAGGGCAGTGCGATGGTCCGTGTACATGATGTAAAAGAAATTGCAAGAATGGCAAAAATGATGGATGCCATGCTGAATAAGGGAGGCGCTTATCATCGATAAAGTATATGTAAACGGAATGGAATTTTACGGGTACCACGGCGTATTTGCAGAAGAAAACAAACTAGGGCAGCGATTCCGCGTGGACTTAACAGCTTCACTTGATTTAAGTAAAGCCGGACAAACTGATGACCTCAATGAGACGATCAACTATGCAGAGCTCTACCAAATCTGCAAAAGCATCGTAGAAGGTGAGCCGGTCAATCTCGTTGAAACACTGACAGAAAGAATTGCAAACCAAGTGTTAAAGGACTTTCCGACAGTTCAGGAATGTACAGTGAAGGTGATCAAGCCAGATCCGCCAATTCCAGGTCACTATCAGTCCGTTGCAATTGAAATGACGAGATCACGCACATGAATAACACGGCATACATCGCATTAGGCTCAAACATAGGTAAAAAAGAAACCTATTTAAAAGAAGCCGTTAAAAAACTGCATGAACATCCAGAGGTACAAGTGGAATTAATCTCATCAATATATGAAACAACACCTGTAGGCTATGAAAACCAAGATGACTTTTTAAATATGGCCGTGAAAATTACCACTTCACTTCGTCCAGAGGAACTACTGTCTCTTACTCAGACAATCGAGCAAGAGTTAGGCAGAACAAGAGAAGTGAGGTGGGGGCCGCGAACGGCTGACCTTGACATTTTACTTTATAATCGTGAAAATATTGAAACAGAACAACTTGTAGTGCCGCATCCTAGAATGTACGAACGTTTATTCGTTCTTGTTCCGATGAGTGAGATTTGCCCAGAAATCGGCGAAGTACAAATAAATGCCGTAACAGACCAAGAAGGTGTAAGCATATGGAAAAAGACATGTGGGGTAGAAGAATTCGTGCATACCGAAAGCTAAAAGGGTATACTCAGGAAGGGTTCGCGAAAAGACTGGGCATCTCTGTCTCTGTCTTAGGAGAAATTGAGCGAGGCAATCGATTACCAACAAACCAATTGGTTGGTCAAATAGCAGATGCTTTAAATATAACGGTGGAAGAACTTTCGCCAATTCTTGAAGAAGAAAGGAGGGGGAAAAATGTTTAAAATCGGAGATATCGAGATTAAAAACAAAGTAGTGCTCGCGCCGATGGCTGGTGTGTGCAACTCTGCCTTCAGACTGACGGTGAAAGAGTTTGGAGCGGGCTTAGTCTGCGCTGAAATGGTCAGTGACAAAGCGATCCTGATCAACAATGCAAGAACAATGGGTATGCTATACATTGATGAACGGGAAAAGCCTTTGAGCCTTCAGATATTTGGAGGGGAAAAAGACACACTCGTCGAAGCGGCAAAGTTTGTAGACAAGAATACCACAGCGGATATTATTGATATCAACATGGGCTGTCCTGTGCCGAAGATTACGAAATGTGATGCAGGAGCGAAATGGCTGCTTGATCCAAACAAAATTTATGAAATGGTCTCTGCTGTTGTAGATGCTGTAGACAAACCTGTTACAGTGAAAATGAGAATGGGCTGGGACGAAGACCATATCTTTGCTATTGATAATGCCCGTGCTGTTGAACGAGCAGGTGGACAAGCGGTTGCGCTTCACGGACGGACACGCGTGCAAATGTACGAAGGAACAGCGAATTGGGATATCATGAAAGAGGTTAAACAATCTGTATCCATTCCTGTCATCGGCAATGGCGATGTCAAAACCCCTCAAGATGCAAAACGTATGCTTGATGAAACGGGTGTGGACGCTGTCATGATTGGAAGAGCCGCACTAGGAAACCCGTGGATGATCTATCGAACGGTTCATTATTTAGAAACGGGTGAACTGAAAGAAGAGCCAAACGTGCGTGAGAAAATGTCAGTGTGCAAACTTCACTTAGACAGACTCATTGACCTGAAAGGCGAGCATGTGGCTGTCAGAGAAATGAGAAAGCATGCAGCGTGGTACTTAAAAGGTGTGCGAGGCAATGCGGACGTGAGAAATCAAATCAATCAAAGTGAAACGAGAGCGGAGCTTGTACAAGTTCTTGATGACTTTACGATCGAAGCCGAGGCAAAAGAGCTTCAAAGTATAAAAGTAGGATAAGACTATCTTTCTTTTTGTAGCTCACTGCTAGTGCATGTACTGGCAGTTTTTCTGCTTTTCTCTGCAAAATACATTATTGGAGTGATATAAATGAGTAATGAAGGGCTTAATAACGAAGAATTAAATGACCAATTCCAGGTCAGACGTGACAAAATGAATAAAATGAGAGAAGAGGGTATCGATCCATTCGGTGAACGATATGACCGTTCTCATCAATCTGCGCAAATTATCGCTGAATATGACGAGTTTTCTAAAGAAGACTTAGAAGGAAAAGCGGCTCAAGTAACAATCGCTGGACGTATGATGACAAAGCGCGGAAAAGGAAAAGCTGGCTTTGCACATATTCAAGACCTAGAAGGACAAATTCAAATCTATGTTCGTAAAGATAGTGTAGGGGAAGAAGCTTACGAATTATTCAAAAGCTCAGACCTAGGCGATATCATCGGTGTAACAGGGACTGTTTTTAAAACAAACGTAGGAGAACTTTCTATTAAAGCGACCAGCTTTGAGGTTCTTACGAAAGCACTTCGCCCGCTTCCTGATAAGTATCATGGATTAAAAGATGTTGAACAACGCTATCGTCAGCGCTACCTTGACCTCATTGTAAATCCAGAAAGTAAGCAGACGTTCATCATGCGAAGCAAAATCATTCAATCCATGAGAAGATACTTAGATTCTAAAGGATACTTAGAAGTTGAAACACCAACAATGCACAGCATCCCTGGTGGTGCATCAGCGCGTCCTTTCATTACTCATCACAATGCACTTGATATGCCGCTTTATATGCGTATTGCGATCGAGCTGCACTTAAAACGCCTAATTGTCGGTGGTCTAGAGAAAGTATACGAGATTGGTCGCGTATTCCGTAATGAAGGTGTATCAACTCGTCACAACCCAGAATTCACTATGATCGAGCTGTATGAAGCATACGCAGACTACAAAGACATCATGAATCTGACTGAAAACCTGATTGCTCATATTGCCCAAGAGGTGTTAGGAACAACAACCATTCAATATGGAGAAGATGAAATTGATCTCAAACCTGAATGGAAGAGACTTCATATGGTTGAAGCGGTCAAAGAAGCAACAGGTGTAGACTTCTGGCAGGAGATGTCTGTAGAAGAAGCAAAACAGCATGCTGCTGATCATGGTGTTGAAATCACGAAAAATATGACAGTAGGTCATATTATCAATGAGTTCTTCGAGCAAAAAGTAGAAGAAACATTGGTTCAGCCTACATTCATTTACGGACATCCAGTGGAGATTTCTCCGTTAGCTAAGAAAAATCCTGAAGACCCTCGCTTTACTGATCGCTTTGAGCTGTTTATCGTACGCCGCGAGCATGCAAATGCATTCACAGAGCTAAACGATCCAATCGATCAAAGAGAACGCTTTGAAGCTCAATTAAAAGAACGTGAAGAAGGAAACGACGAAGCGCATCTAATGGATGACGATTTTGTTGAAGCATTAGAATACGGTATGCCTCCAACAGGTGGTCTAGGAATCGGAATCGACCGATTAATCATGCTTTTAACAAATTCTCCATCAATCAGAGATGTACTGCTTTTCCCACAAATGAGAAACCGCTAATACATCAACCAAAGCGCCATTTTATCTATGGCGCTTTTTATTTTTCATAAAATGAAACTTTTTTTAAAAAAACTATTGCAAGGAAAGAATCCAGATGGTATATTATTATTCGTTGCCGCAAAACAGCAACGAGGTTAAAAAAAGAAATTGAAAAAAGTTCTTGACTTTAACTGATGCAAAATGGTAAGATATTAAAGTCGCTTACGAGCGATAACGAAAATGATCTTTGAAAACTAAAC
>NZ_LKIC01000016.1:0-8454 GCF_001482475.1 Bacillus sp. G1(2015b)
TCTTGTTTAGTTTTCAAAGAACTTGTTTACCGCTTCAGAAGCGACTAGAACATCTTATCACATCCAAGCTGTTAGTGTCAACAACTTTTTTGTTATTATGTTTTTTCGTTTCTTCGTCATCAGCGACGTATACTAATTTACCATCCTGCCGAATCAAAGTCAACAATATTTTTCATTAAATAATAAACTTTTCAATTACAATTAAAGCCGCTACGCCTGGAATACCCAATAAACCACTAATTCCACTCGTTACAGGATTAATAGAGACATGTAATTCTAGACTCTCGCCAAATAGGTTGAGGCAAAATAAAAAAAGAGCGCCTGCCACAAACTTCACTCCGATAAGCCCTAACCATTTGAATGGATTCGCCTGCACACCTGACATAAACAACAATAGCACAGCCAGCAAAATTGACCCAATCACAATAACAGGTTCCATAATCCTCTCATCCCCTCTTCATATGAATAGTACAAGCATATGAGAAGATTATGTACAATAGACCTGCTATTTCCAGTTGTTTAGACGTAAATTCCTCTTTTTCGCTTCTCTCAGATAGAAAAAGTACTTCGCTTGAGCAAGCTTTAATTCGAATAGAATGTCCGGTGAAGGCTCAACGCTATTTGCGACAAGCTTTTTTTGTCTGTTCCATTCTTCTTTTTGCTTAAAAAGCTGTTGAATTAATTTCTCATCGAATTCTTTTCGAATTGATTTTCTGCGAAGAAAACCCATGTACCGTACTTCTCCTTCCTACATCTCACGTCTGCCTTCTAGAGCCTTAGACAGTGTGACTTCATCCGCATACTCTAAATCTCCGCCTACTGGAAGTCCGTGAGCAATGCGAGAGAGTTTAATTCCTGATGGTTTTAACAATCTGGAGATATACATGGCTGTTGCTTCTCCTTCAATGTTTGGATTGGTTGCAAGAATCACCTCTGTCACTTGATCGTCTTGCAGTCTTTTTAATAGGTCAGGAATTTTAATATCCTCTGGGCCAATTCCGTCCATTGGCGAAATGGCACCATGAAGCACATGATATAAGCCGTTGTATTCTTTCATTTTTTCCATTGCGATTACATCTTTTGGATCCTGCACTACACAGATAACAGATTGATCTCTTCTTGTATCTTCACAAATATAGCAAGGATCTTGGTCTGTAATATGACCGCATACCGAACAATAAGTTAAATTACGCTTTGCATTTACAAGCGCCTTCGCAAAATCTAGTACGACATCTTCCTGCATACTAAGAACAAAAAAAGCCAGACGGACCGCAGTTTTCGGTCCGATTCCTGGCAATTTCATAAAGCTGTCAATCAGCTTTGATATTGGTTCAGGATATTGCATCTTCAGTTATTCCTCCTAGAATAAACCTGGCATGTTCATTCCTTTTGTGAATTGACCCATCGTTTCATTCGTTAGCTCATCGACTTTTTTCAATGCATCGTTTGTCGCAGCAAGAACAAGATCTTGAAGCATATCGATATCTTCTGGATCAACAACTTCTTCATTAATTGCTACATCAACGACTTCTTTTTGTCCATTTACTTTTACAGTGACCATACCGCCACCAGCTGTACCTTCAAGAACTTTTTCTGCAAGCTCTTCTTGAGCCTTTGCCATATCCTTTTGCATTTTTTGCATTTGTTTCATCATTTTTTGCATATTTCCCATTCCACCGCGCATATGAACACCACTCTCTTTCATTTTTATTAATCTTTAATTTCAATTAAATCGGTTCCTACTAATTTCTTTGCTTCCGCAATCAATGGATCCTCTTCAGTAGAAGTTCCCTGACCATCTGCTTGTTCATCCGGCTGATGATCTCTTAAAAATTCTTCTCTTATTTTACCCCATTGAGCGTCAGGAACGCCAACTAATTCCACTCTTTTTCCTAACATAGACTCTAGCAGTTGTTCAAGATTGGTTCGAACACCGCTTTTATCTTCAGCAACCATTTTACAATGTATTTCAAATTTGAATTTTAAAACAAAGGCATGCGAAGCAGCCGCAACTGGCTCACTGTCCGTTAATAACGCAGCGTGAGACACCTTATTCTGCTGTTTCAACTGGGCAAGGAGCTCTCCCCATTTGCCTTTAATTTTTTCTAACTCAGGCCGTTTCGCTTCTTTTAGAATCTCATGAATTCGGCCGACAGGAGCACGATAGCCATTTTTGTTACTCGTTTGTGGTCGAGGCGCTTCCTTTTTTTCTTGAGGGCTATGAGATGGAGACATTGGTACCCCTTCGGCTCTTAGCCTTGAGAGTTCCTGTTCCAGCCTGTTTATTTTATCTGTTAGCGCCGTTAAATCAGCGTCAGCATGACCTTGTGTCAATCCTGCTGTTGACTGACACAGCTTTACAACCGCTACCTCAAAGAAAATCCTAGGATGATTTGTCCATTTCATTTCTTGGTGGCTTTTATTCAGGACTTCAATTGTTTCATACAGAAACTGAGGTGTCACACGATCTGACAGCGCCACGAAACTTTCGTCGACCTTTACCTTTTCAAGGACACCCTCGAGATCTGGTGCCGTTTTATAAAGCAGCATATCTCTAAAGTAAAAAATCATATCCTCTATTAATTTAGCAGCATCTTTCCCCTGCTGAAGCAATTCATTTAATGTATCTAACGCTGTGGCAATATTTTGATCAAAAATTGCTTCAGCAAGCTGACTAATGAAATGCTGAGATACAGCACCTGTAATGAGCAGCGCATCATCAATTGTCAATTGATCACCACTAAATGAGATCGCTTGATCTAAGAGACTTAGTGCATCACGCATACCGCCATCAGCTGCACTAGCAATAATCTCGAGCGAGCCCTCCTGTACGTTTAGGCCTTCTGCATCTACAATTTTCTCCATTCTTCCAACAATATCTTTGGTCGTGATTCGTTTAAAATCAAATCGCTGACAACGAGATATGATGGTAAGAGGAATCTTATGAGGCTCTGTGGTAGCCAAAATAAAGATACAATGAGCAGGCGGTTCTTCCAGCGTTTTAAGGAGGGCATTAAATGCACCGATAGAGAGCATATGTACTTCATCTATAATATAAACCTTATATGTAACCGCCGAAGGAGCAAATTTCACTTTATCACGTATATCTCGGATTTCATCTACCCCGTTATTCGAGGCAGCATCTATTTCAATCACGTCTGAAATTGAACCATTTGTAATTCCTTTACAGGCATCACATTCATTACACGGCTCACTAACAGGTGACTTTTCACAGTTCACTGCCTTTGCAAAGATTTTGGCAGCACTTGTTTTACCTGTTCCTCTAGGACCTGAAAATAAGTAAGCATGAGAAAACTTTTTCTGCAAAAGGGCATTTTGCAACGTTTTTGTGATGTGTTCTTGTCCAACAACATCCTCAAAAACTTGAGGTCTGAACACTCGATATAAAGCTTGATAACTCACAAATACGCCCTCCTCCATTTATCATCCTTTTCATTATACATGATGCACCGATCAATTCAAAAGCACACCTTTATTTTCTAATATGCCAAAAAGATGATTTCAATTATAGAGTTTCTACTTTTCATGCCTTAAAAACGTATTTTCTAGCTTTGTGAAAAGACATGAAACACCAAACAGAACACCAGTTCTTGTTGCGATTAGTAAAAAAACAAATGGCGCCAAAAAGACTTTTTATCTATTTGTATAACTAAAGCAGTTGAGCTATCCTTTGAACAGCAACAAAAAACTCACCTAGATAAACTAGATGAGTTACATTTAATATTGATTTACCGTGCACCTTCTGTCGATTCGCTACCCCAAGCGTTACTTAAACAGTTAGCTCGGCCCAGGCAACCCTGCGGCACATGAGAGGTTTCACTTAATGCTGCTTCCTTCCGGACCTGACATGGTTCATGAATTCCCATTGCGCAGGACCCAGACGTCAACACCACTTATTTAAGGCAGACCTTGAAGTAAACGAACCTCGAGAAGGGATTCGGCCTCGCTAGAGCGGATTGCGAGTACAGGGCACCGCTACCTCCCCGCTTAGCACGGCAAAATGAATATTAAATTGTTAGTGACGCAGACATAAGTATACCTTCTTATAGCTCAAATTGCAAACGACATCCATTCATTTACTTTTGGCTTGTTTCTTTCGCTGACGGAGATTCCGGAAGAACTGACTTAACAGCTCACCACACTCATTTTCAAGTACACCACCGATGACCTCAGACTGATGATTAAACCGTTCATCATCCAATAAATTCATTAAAGTACCTGCACATCCACCTTTTGGATCGTATGCACCAAAAACAACCTTTTTCACTCTAGAGAGAACAATAGCACCTGCACACATTGGGCATGGTTCAAGCGTAACGTAAAGAACAGCATCTTCTAAACGCCAGCTCCCTGTCGCTTTACATGCTTCATCAATAGCAAGTAATTCTGCATGTGCAATTGAACGCTGCTCACTTTCCCTTAAATTATGAGCCCGGCTCACGATTTGGTCATCAACAACTATGATGGCACCAATCGGCACTTCTCCTATTTGTTCTGCTTTTAAGGCTTCGGAAATGGCTTCTTGCATAAACTGTTCATCTTTCGTCATGGCACGGCTCTCTTTTCATGTTTTTTAAAAGGAAATTGAGGTTAACATATTATCACAATCTTTTAAAGGGGGTCTTAATTTGTCAAAGCACCAAAAAGCGCTGCTTATTATCGACATGATTAATAATTTTGATTTTGAAATGGGACATGTGCTTGCAGAAAAAACAGAGCAAATGACCAATAAAATTTTAGCTCTTAAAGAACATGCTTTCAAGGAAAATTGGCCAATCATTTATATCAACGATCACTACGGACTTTGGAAGGCTGATATCCAAGCTGTTCTGGAAACATGCAAAAACGAAAGAAGCGCTCCTATTTTAGAGAAAATGACTCCATCTAAAGATAATTACTTCTTAATTAAACCTAAGCATTCTGCCTTCTACGGTACTGCACTAGAGACACTCTTAAATGAATTAGGTGTTGAGGACATCATTCTAACTGGAATTGCCGGAAACATATGCGTTTTGTTCACTGCAAATGACGCGTACATGCGAGAATACAATCTAATTGTACCTAAAGATTGTATCGCTTCAAACGACGACAGAGATAACGACTACGCTTTAACGATGATGGAGAACGTCCTTCTAGCAAAAATCACCACCGCTAAGGAAATCACGAATGAAAATCAAACATGATTTAGCCATAACCCTCATAAATTGTTAGCAATAACAAAGGGGGCGTTGACTATTCAAATTTATGTTGTCAAAAGCGGAGATACTTTAAACGACATTGCCATGCGTTTTAAAACGACAGTCAATGAAATCATCCGTACTAACGAAATCGAAACACCAAATCAACTCGTCATTGGACAAACAATTGTCATTCCAATTAGAGGTCAATTTTATGAGGTCAAACAAAATGACACACTATATCAAATTGGTAGAAGGTTTCAAATCTCAGTAGAAGAGTTGGCACGTGTGAACAGAATTCGACCTGAAGCGATACTACCTATTCGCTTCTTGCTCTATATTCCACAAAGACCGAAAAGGAACATTAATTCCAATGCTTATATTGAACCACGTGGAAATCAAGTCAGTGAAAACTTAAAGCAGGCAGCCAGAGAGGCCTCCCCATACTTAACCCATTTAGACGTCTTTAGTTTTCAAGCACAAAGAGATGGGACGCTACGAGAACCACCTTTAGACCAACTACCCCAGATTGCCGCTCAGAACAGAACTGTATTAACCATGGTGGTGACGAATCTAGAGAATGAAAAATTCAGTGATGAACTTGGCCGTATTCTTTTAACTAATCAATCTGTCAAAACGGCATTTTTAAATGAAATTGTTCGTGTTGCCAAGAAGTATCAATTCAAGGAAATCCATTTTGATTTTGAATATTTACGCCCTGTTGATAAAGATGCTTATATTCAATTTTTAAGAGAGGCAACAGCTCGTTTCCATCAAGAAGGATGGACAATATCTGTTGCACTGGCACCAAAAACAAGTAGTCAGCAAAAGGGCAAATGGTATGAGGCCCATGACTATGAAGCGATCGGTAAGATCGTCGATCATGTTGTGTTGATGACCTATGAATGGGGGTACAGCGGCGGCCCTGCACAAGCTGTCTCACCAATTGGACCTGTCCGCCAAGTCATTGAATATGCACTAAGTGTTATACCGGCCAATAAAATTGTAATGGGACAGAATTTGTATGGCTATGATTGGACACTTCCTTTCGTCCAAGGCGGCCCGATCGCCAAAGCCGTCAGTCCTCAACAAGCAATTGCACTTGCTAGACAGCACAATGTCTCTATCCTATACGACGAAACAGCACAAGCACCTTATTTTCGTTATACAGATGCCAATAACAAACAGCATGAAGTCTGGTTCGAAGACGCTAGGTCGATTCAAGCAAAATTCAACCTCATTAAAGAGCTAAATTTGAACGGAATTGCTTATTGGAAATTAGGTCTATCTTTCCCACAAAATTGGCTCTTATTATCAGATCAATTTAATATTGAAAAAAGAACGACATCGTAATCCATTCGCTCTATCTATTAGAAGGGGTATGGTACAATATACATTGGTTTGACAACTTTAACTTTATAGATAGAGGAGAACGCCTATGTATCCTGCCCCTTTTATTGCAGTGGAAGGCCCAATTGGAGCCGGAAAAACAACTTTGGCTACAATGCTTGCAAAGGAATTTCAATTTCCTTTAGTAAAAGAGATTGTAGAAGAAAATCCATTCTTAGATAAATTTTATGAAGATATGGAACAATGGAGCTTTCAGCTTGAGATGTTCTTTTTATGCAATCGGTTCAAACAGTTAGAATTAATTGAAGAAAACTATGTAAATAAACAGCAGCCGGTTGTCACTGATTATCATGTCTATAAAAATATGATATTTGCAGAAAGAACATTATCAAAAAAGCACATGGATAAATACAGAAAGATCTATCACCTGCTAACAGATGATCTTCCTAAACCAAATGCCATGATCTATATAAAAGCCAGCCTTCCCACCTTACTTGAAAGAATACAGATGAGAGGACGCTCTTTTGAAGAAGACATAGACCCAGCTTATTTAAAAACAATCATTGAAGATTATGAGCTGGCGATTGAACATTTAAAACAGACTGAGCCGGGGCTTCCTATCATTACAATTGAAGGAGATCATACAGACTTCGTTTCCTCACAGCAAGATTACCAGCAAATTGTACAGAACATAAAGGAGCAAGTGCTATGAACAAGATCGAAATACCAAAGGACGCAGTCATCACAATTGCCGGGACTGTTGGTGTCGGCAAATCCACTATGACCAAAACAATAGCAGACAAGCTAGGGTTTCAAACGTCTCTTGAAAAAGTAGATGATAACCCATATTTAGAGCCTTTTTATTCAGATTTCCAAAGATGGAGCTTCCACTTACAGGTCTATTTCCTGGCTGAGCGTTTTAAGGAGCAAAAGCGGATTTTTGAATCTGGCGGAGGATATGTACAAGATCGTTCCATTTATGAGGACACTGGCATTTTTGCAAAAATGCATGCGGACAAAGGTACGATGTCTGAGGTCGATTATGAAACATATACAAGCCTATTTGAGGCGATGGTGATGACACCTTACTTCCCTCACCCTGATGTCCTCATCTATCTGCACGGGGATTTAGATCATATTTTACATCGTATTGAAGAACGCGGCAGAGAAATGGAAACTCAAACTGACCGGGCTTATTGGGAAGAAATGTACACTCGATACACAGAGTGGATCGAACAATTTGATTTATGCCCAGTGATTAAAATTAATATTGAAGATTATGACCTACTTCATGATGAAAGTTCACTTGATCCCATTCTTCATGAAATAGCTTCTGTTATTCAAAAAAATCGCTCTAAAACAAAATAAAAAAAACCGCTGCATTCGCGAAATGCAGCGGTTTGACAATTTCCAATTTTTATGCTTGCGTTCAATTCAACTAAGGTAAAAAATCAATATGGCGGAGGAAGAGGGATTCGAACCCCCGCGGGCTTTGACACCCCTGTCGGTTTTCAAGACCGATCCCTTCAGCCGGACTTGGGTATTCCTCCGTATCGACAAGAATTAATATACCATATCATTTTATTTGAAGTCAACATCTTTTCGAAAAAAAATTTCAATTTGTGATTTCGGCATGATATTTGCCTATAAAAAAGCAGCCATTGATGGCTGCTCCAGATTGTTGACAAAGGGCTAAAATGATTTTGATTTTAGCCCTTTGTCTTCTTTTCAGCGTGATAGAAAACCTTTGCAGTCTAGGAAGGGCGAGCACCGGAGCGGAGCGAATTTGACATTCGTGAGCACCGAAGCGCAGACCTGACACCGAATGCGAGGGTTTGTCTACACGCTGAGCCGATATGGAGACATATCGGCTTTTTGCGTTGGAGAAAACGATTCATATTTTCAC
>NZ_LKIC01000017.1:0-842 GCF_001482475.1 Bacillus sp. G1(2015b)
GGAGGATTAGCTCAGCTGGGAGAGCATCTGCCTTACAAGCAGAGGGTCGGCGGTTCGAGCCCGTCATCCTCCACCATATTTATTCTTACATAATGTTAGGATAGATAAAGCCGGTGTAGCTCAACTGGTAGAGCAACTGACTTGTAATCAGTAGGTTGGGGGTTCAAGTCCTCTTGCCGGCACCACTTTCATATGGTAAGATAGACAAGTCGCTTTTAAAGCGAGCCATTAGCTCAGTTGGTAGAGCATCTGACTTTTAATCAGAGGGTCGAAGGTTCGAGTCCTTCATGGCTCACCATGTTTCATGCGGGTGTGGCGGAATTGGCAGACGCGCTAGACTTAGGATCTAGTGTCTTTATGACGTGGGGGTTCAAGTCCCTTCACCCGCATTGCCAAATAAAATAAAGAAATCCTGTAATGCGGAAGTAGTTCAGTGGTAGAACACCACCTTGCCAAGGTGGGGGTCGCGGGTTCGAATCCCGTCTTCCGCTTATACCATCCACGCCGGGGTGGTGGAATTGGCAGACACACAGGACTTAAAATCCTGCGGTAGGTGACTACCGTGCCGGTTCAAGTCCGGCCCTCGGCATTATAAATAAGCGCCCGTAGCTCAATTGGATAGAGCGTTTGACTACGGATCAAAAGGTTAGGGGTTCGACTCCTCTCGGGCGCGCCATTAAGATCGGGAAGTAGCTCAGCTTGGTAGAGCACTTGGTTTGGGACCAAGGGGTCGCAGGTTCGAATCCTGTCTTCCCGACCATCTTTTATGGGGCCTTAGCTCAGCTGGGAGAGCGCCTGCCTTGCACGCAGGAGGTCAGCGGTTCGATCCCGCTAGGCTCCAC
>NZ_LKIC01000018.1:0-645 GCF_001482475.1 Bacillus sp. G1(2015b)
CGTTCCCATACCGAACACGGAAGTTAAGCTCTTCAGCGCCGATGGTAGTTGGGGGTTTCCCCCTGTGAGAGTAGGACGCCGCCAAGCTTCTATCAGGATCAGTTCCATTTGGAACTGGTCTTTTTTGTGTAAGTTGAGGGTACATCTATCTACTTGTTTGATGAAAGATCGTCGCTTCATCTTATGTCCAAAAGCAGCGTGTGAAATACTTGGACATAAAGAGAAAAAGCGCCTATCGCATAAAACCTTATCTATAAAAAACAATAGAGAGAAAGAGTGTTAATTTATTTAGAGGCGTTCATACATCTTTAATTAAATTGAAGATGTGTAAGCCTATTCGATTTCTATAAATGCTTTACGTCTTAAGAGATACCTATATCATTAAAGTATAAAAATAAAAGACTGCTAATATTTCTAAAGGAATTGAACGTTTTGAAAGAGAATATAGAGAAGAGAAGCTCACCTGCTAAACGTTGAACAGCAGCTGTATGAATAGGTGATATGACGATTATTTGTTAAAAGAATAACGCAATGAAAATTGAAATAAAATTTTTTTAATATAGCCTTTACAAATGATTAAAACCTGTATATAATAATCTTTGTCGGATCGAGAGATTCTTACATAGTGGAGGATTAGCTCAGCTG
>NZ_LKIC01000019.1:0-61462 GCF_001482475.1 Bacillus sp. G1(2015b)
TTGGAACTGGTCTTTTTTGTGTTTTTTGGAGGTTTGGCACCATATAAATGTGGAAATAATATTGTTAGTTGAGCGATTATCTTGAAAAATCGACCGAAAAAATTTATAGTAAGATTAAAGTCAAATATAGTCAAAGTCAATGGAGGAGGAGGCGGAGTGGCACAAAATATTTCTGATATCATCGAGCAGTATTTGAAGGAAGTCTTGGATCAGAACGGTCGAGAAATATTAGAAATTAAGCGCAATGAAATTGCAGATAAATTTCAATGCGTACCTTCACAAATTAACTATGTTATCAATACACGCTTTACGAGCGAGAGAGGCTATATCGTTGAAAGTAAGCGTGGCGGCGGTGGCTATATCCGCATCATTAAAGTCAAAATGAATGATGAAGTCGACTTATTAAACAACATTATTTCCCAAATATATCATCGTTTATCACAGGCTGCATCTGATCATATCATCATGCGTCTTGTTGAAAATAACATTTTATCTGAAAGAGAAGCTAAGATGATGATTAGTGTCATGGACCGTTCTGTATTGCATATTGATTTACCTGAACGTGATGAACTGCGGGCTCGGATGATGAAAGCGATGTTAAATGCTTTGAAATTAAAGTAAAGCGGGTGAAAAGATTGATTTGTCAAGAATGTAATGAGAGACCAGCCACTTTTCACTTTACGAAAGTTATAAATGGAGAAAAACAAGAAATGCACATATGTGAACAATGTGCAAAAGAAAACAGTGACTCATATGCTATGAGTGGAAACCAAGGTTTCTCGATTCACAACTTATTATCAGGCTTATTAAATATTGATCCTAGCTTCACCACAAGTGCTAACAAGGGCTCATCTATTTTTCAAGAAGCGAAAGAAGTGGATCAATGTCCTAAGTGTGGCTTAACCTTTCAGCAGTTCAGAAAAACAGGCCGATTTGGCTGTGCAGAATGCTATCGTACATTTGATCAGTATCTGAACCCTGTTTTACGGAAAGTCCATAGTGGAAATACAGTCCATAATGGGAAAATCCCAAAACGAATTGCCGGCAGCCTGCATGTCCGCCGGAAACTTGAGTTAATGCAGCAAGAGCTGAAGCAGCTGATTGAACAGGAAGAGTTCGAAAAAGCAGCAGAAGTTCGAGATCAAATTCGTGCATTAGAGCATGAGCAATCTCAGCAGAGGGAGGGAGATTAACGACATGTCGCTCCAGCATTTTATTCAAGACGCTCTAAGTCAGTGGATGAAACAAAAAGGACCAGAAAGTGACATTGTTCTAAGCAGTCGAATCCGGCTAGCGCGCAATCTAGAGCATGTTCGTTTCCCAACTCAGTTTTCTCAAGAAGAAGCTGAAGCTGTTCTCCAGCAATTCGAGCAAAAGTTTGCTAGCCAGGAAGTGAAGGACATTGGAAACTTTGTTCTGATTCGAATGAATGAAACGCAGCCTTTAGCAAAGAGGGTACTTGTTGAAAAGCACTTGATTAGCCCAAATTTAGCTGAATCAAGATTTGGCGGCTGTTTGCTTTCTGAGAATGAAGAAATTAGTGTGATGTTGAATGAAGAAGACCATATTCGAATCCAATGCTTATTCCCAGGTTTTCAGCTAGCCAATGCACTAAAAGCGGCTAATCAGGTAGATGACTGGATTGAAGAGCAAGTGGATTATGCATTTTCTGAAAAGCGAGGATACTTAACAAGCTGTCCGACTAATGTAGGTACAGGTATTAGGGCTTCGGTCATGATGCATTTACCGGCATTAGCGCTCACGAGACAAATGAATCGTATTATTCCCGCCATTAATCAATTAGGACTTGTGGTCAGAGGAATTTATGGTGAGGGCAGCGAAGCAATAGGGAACATCTTTCAAATTTCAAATCAAATGACACTTGGTCAATCAGAAGAAGACATTGTAGATGACTTGAATAGTGTGACCGCTCAGCTCATTGAACAAGAGCGATCTGCACGAAAAGCATTATATCAAACATCTAAAATTGAACTTGAGGACAGAGTGTACCGGTCCTTAGGGATTTTGGCTAATTGTCGTATGATTGAATCAAAAGAAACAGCAAAGTGTTTGTCAGATGTGCGGCTTGGAATTGATTTAGGTATCATTAAGGGGCTTTCAAGTAATATACTGAATGAACTCATGATTTTGACCCAGCCTGGTTTCCTTCAACAATATTCAGGAGGAGCCTTGGAGCCAAATGAACGAGATATAAAACGAGCAGCGATTATTAGAGAAAGGCTGCGCTTAGAAATGCATAGGAATGGACAGGAGGATGAAACGATATGATGTTTGGAAGATTCACTGAAAGAGCTCAAAAGGTATTAGCACTTGCACAAGAAGAAGCCATTCGCCTAGGCCATAAGAATATTGGTACTGAGCACATTTTACTTGGCCTTGTACGTGAAGGGGAGGGCATCGCTGCCAAAGCGTTAGAAGCACTGGGCCTTGTTTCAGATAAAATCCAAAAAGAAGTCGAAAGCTTGATTGGAAGAGGGCAAGAGGTGTCTCAAGCTATTCCTCATTATACGCCTAGAGCGAAGAAGGTCACTGAGCTTTCAATGGATGAAGCAAGAAAGCTAGGTCATTCCTATGTAGGGACAGAACATATTCTATTAGGTCTTATTCGTGAGGGAGAGGGTGTCGCTGCCCGTGTCTTAAATAACCTCGGAGTGAGCTTAAATAAAGCACGTCAGCAAGTCCTGCAGCTGCTTGGAAGCAATGAAACAGGTGCATCTGCGGCAGGCTCTAATAGCAATGCAAATACACCAACACTTGATAGCTTGGCAAGAGATTTGACTGCTATTGCAAAAGAGGACAGCTTGGACCCAGTCATTGGCCGAAGCAAAGAAATTCAACGTGTCATTGAGGTTCTAAGTAGAAGAACAAAAAATAACCCTGTGCTGATTGGTGAGCCTGGTGTTGGTAAAACAGCCATCGCAGAAGGTCTTGCACAGCAAATTATTCATAACGAAGTGCCTGAAATCCTGCGTGATAAACGAGTGATGACACTGGATATGGGAACCGTTGTAGCTGGAACGAAATATCGTGGTGAATTCGAGGATCGTTTGAAAAAAGTCATGGACGAAATTCGTCAGGCAGGAAATATCATTCTCTTTATCGATGAGCTTCATACACTCATTGGTGCTGGTGGAGCAGAGGGTGCAATTGATGCGTCTAATATTCTAAAACCATCTTTAGCACGTGGTGAGCTTCAATGTATTGGAGCGACAACATTAGATGAGTACCGTAAATACATTGAAAAGGATGCTGCGCTTGAACGACGTTTCCAGCCAATTCAAGTAGATCAGCCTTCTGTTGATGAGAGTATTCAAATCTTAAGAGGACTTAGAGACCGGTATGAAGCACATCACCGTGTGTCTATTACAGATGAAGCGATTGAGGCGGCAGTGAAGCTGTCTGACCGTTATATCTCTGACAGATTCCTTCCAGATAAGGCGATTGATTTAATTGATGAGGCAGGTTCGAAAGTCCGTTTGCGTTCGTTCACAACACCGCCTAACCTAAAAGAACTAGAGCAAAAGCTGGATGAAGTACGCAAGGAAAAGGATGCGGCAGTTCAAAGTCAAGAATTTGAAAAAGCAGCTTCTCTTCGCGATACAGAGCAGCGTTTGCGTGAAAAAGTAGAAGTGACAAAGAAATCATGGAAAGAAAAGCAGGGACAAGAGAATTCAGAGGTATCTGTAGATGATATCGCAATGGTCGTTTCCAGCTGGACGGGAGTGCCTGTTTCAAAAATTGCTCAAACGGAGACAGATAAGCTTCTGAATATGGAACAATTACTCCACTCTCGTGTGATCGGGCAGGATGAAGCAGTTGTTGCTGTAGCGAAAGCTGTGAGACGTGCGCGTGCAGGCCTAAAAGATCCAAAACGTCCAATCGGTTCCTTTATCTTCTTAGGACCAACAGGGGTTGGTAAAACAGAGCTTGCAAGAGCACTCGCCGAGTCTATTTTCGGTGATGAAGAAGCAATGATCCGTATTGATATGTCTGAATACATGGAGAAACACTCTACATCCAGACTTGTTGGGTCACCTCCAGGATATGTCGGTTATGATGAAGGTGGACAGCTGACTGAAAAAGTCAGAAGAAAACCTTATTCTGTCGTTCTTTTAGACGAGATTGAAAAGGCTCATCCAGATGTATTTAATATCTTACTGCAAGTATTAGAAGATGGTCGTCTGACGGATTCTAAAGGGCGTACCGTTGACTTTAGAAATACGATTTTGATTATGACATCAAACGTTGGAGCTAGTGAGCTGAAGCGCAATAAATACGTTGGCTTTAACGTGCAGGACGAAAGTCAAAATTACAAGGATATGAAAGGCAAAGTGATGGGCGAGTTGAAACGTGCGTTTAGACCTGAGTTTATCAACCGTATTGATGAAATCATTGTCTTCCACTCGCTTGAGAAGAAACATCTCAAAGAGATCGTGTCTCTCATGTCTGATCAATTGACAAAACGATTAAAAGAACAAGACCTATCAATTGAATTGACGGAAGCAGCAAAAGCGAAGATTGCCGACGAAGGAGTAGATCTTGAGTACGGTGCGCGTCCGTTAAGAAGAGCGATTCAAAAGCATGTAGAAGATCGACTTTCTGAGGAGCTTCTGAAGGGCAATATTGAAAAAGGTCAACATATCGTATTAGATGTGGAAGATGGAGAAATTGTCGTAAAAGCGACGGCTGCTACGAACTAATATAGTAAGAAAAAAGTGTGAGGCATACCAGCAAGGTGTATGCCTCCCTTTACTTATTTTCTGACCAGTATAAGGAGTTGTATTCTTCAATCTATGGCTAAGACAAAATCAAAATTTATATGCCAATCGTGCGGTTATGAGTCAGCCAAATGGATGGGGAAATGTCCAGGCTGCGGCACGTGGAACAGTATGACAGAAGAGGTCGTTCGCAAAGAGCCGGCAAACCGTCGTAGTGCTTTTAATCATTCTGTTCAAACCATTCAAAAACCTTCACCTATATCTGCAATTGAAACATCCGAAGAACCCCGAATTAAAACGAATTTAGAAGAATTTAACCGAGTATTAGGAAGTGGAATTGTCAAAGGCTCTCTTGTTCTCATTGGCGGAGACCCTGGGATTGGGAAGTCCACTTTATTATTACAAGTATCAGCACAGCTCTCAGATAAAAATCAGAATGTGTTGTACATATCTGGTGAGGAGTCCATTAAACAAACGAAGCTAAGAGCGGACCGCCTTGGTATTGAAAGCGCCTCTTTACATGTTTTGGCTGAAACCGATATGGAGTATATAACGTCTGCTATACAGGAGATGAAACCTGCTTTTGTTGTGGTGGATTCGATTCAAACCGTTTATCAAAGCGATATCACGTCAGCTCCCGGCTCTGTATCTCAAGTAAGAGAATGTACAGCACAGCTGATGAAAATTGCCAAGACAAATGGGATTCCTATTTTTATCGTTGGTCACGTGACCAAAGAAGGCTCGATCGCAGGTCCACGCCTTTTAGAGCATATGGTGGATACAGTTCTTTATTTTGAAGGCGAGCGTCATCATACGTTTCGTATCTTACGGGCGGTTAAAAACCGATTTGGTTCAACGAATGAATTGGGGATCTTTGAAATGAGAGAGGAAGGACTCACGGAAGTATTAAACCCATCAGAAATCTTTTTAGAAGAGCGGTCGGCAGGTGTATCTGGTTCGTGTGTTGTTGCCTCAATGGAAGGAACAAGACCCGTACTTGTCGAGATACAGGCATTAATTTCCCCGACAAGCTTTGGGAATCCGCGAAGAATGGCCACTGGCCTTGATCATAATCGAGTATCGCTGCTCATGGCAGTTTTAGAAAAACGCGTGGGGCTGCTGCTGCAAAACCAAGATGCGTATTTAAAGGTCGCAGGCGGTGTGAAGCTTGACGAACCGGCGATTGACTTAGCTATTGCCGTCAGTATTGCATCAAGCTTTAAAGACGCAGCGCCGCATCAAGCGGATTGCTTTATAGGAGAGGTCGGTCTGACGGGAGAAGTCAGAAGAGTATCAAGAATTGAACAGCGAGTGCAGGAAGCTGCGAAACTAGGATTTAAGCGAATGTTTATTCCTCAGGCGAATATAGACGGATGGAAAAAGCCGAGAGGGATTGAGTTAGTTGGTGTAGAAAATGTAGCGGAGGCACTTCGAATTTCACTAGGGGGATCATAGAAATGGAAAAAGAGAAAAAAGGAGCGAGAGAACTCGATCTCTTAGATATTGTACAGTTTGTGGCACCAGGAACACCTCTGCGGGCAGGGATTGAAAACGTCTTGCGAGCCAATACTGGCGGGCTCATTGTTGTTGGTTATAATGACAAAGTAAAGAGTGTGGTAGATGGAGGATTTCACATTAATTCTGCCTTCTCTCCAGCACATTTATATGAATTGGCGAAGATGGACGGGGCTATTATTCTTAGCGATTCTGGTCAAAAAATCTTGTATGCGAATACACAGCTGATGCCAGATGCCACCATCCATTCATCGGAAACAGGCATGAGGCACCGGACGGCTGAACGTGTAGCGAAGCAGACAGGCTGCTTAATCATTGCCATTTCTGAACGGAGGAACGTCATTACCTTATACCAAGGGAATCGTCGTTATACGCTGAAAGATATTGGTTTTATTTTAACAAAGGCGAATCAAGCCATTCAAACACTTGAGAAATATAAAACCATTTTAGATCACGCCATTTCTGCGTTAAGCGCCCTAGAATTTGAAGAGCTTGTGACCTTTGGTGATGTATTATCCGTGCTGCACCGCTACGAAATGGTTCTTAGAATCAAAAATGAAATCAATATGTATATCAAAGAGCTTGGAACAGAAGGACACTTGATCCGTCTACAGGTCAATGAGCTGATTACAGATATGGAGCAGGAAGCGGCTTTATTTATTAAAGATTACGTGAAAGAAAAGATTAAAGATCCGTATGTGCTGCTTAAACAACTTCAAGATATGTCGAGCTTTGAGCTTTTAGATGATTCCATTCTGTACAAGTTACTTGGATATCCAGCTTCTACAAATATTGACGAATATGTGTACACAAGAGGATACAGGTTGCTCCATAAAATCCCTAGACTGCCAATGCCGATCGTTGAAAATGTGGTTGAAGCATTCGGTGTGCTAGATCGAATTATGGAAGCGGATGTACAAGAATTGGATGAAGTAGAAGGAATTGGAGAAGTAAGAGCGAAAAAGATAAAAAAAGGATTAAAAAGGTTACAAGAAAAACATTATATCGACCGTCAGCTTTAAGAAGAGAAATTTTTCTCTATTACGGTTAAAAATGGATGAATATGGGTATATTAATGATGGTTTTGTTTTCTGTTGCTCATGATAGGAAACTTAAACATATATCAATGTCAGATGAAGGTGGATTGACAGATGAAAAATAAAGGAGGTGAAGGTATGTTAAAAAGAATCGTTCAGGCGTTTTTTATCATTTTTGGTGCAGTTGTGGGGATTTTTATCATTCCAGAGTTATTTCTGCTTTTAAATGTAAAGGACATACCTTTCATAACAAATGCTTACTCTTCAGCACTAATAGGAGCCGCTGTATTCTTGATCATCGGCAAATGGTGCACAGGTTATGTGGTAAATTGGGTGAAATGGATCGAGGATTCTCTATTGAAGGCGCCTCTTCCTGATCTTATATCTGGAAGTTTCGGATTAGTATTTGGACTTATTCTAGCATATCTTATTGTAAACGTGATCCCGCTAAACAATATCCCATATCATATTTTTGGTACCATTATTCCGATTTTCCTGGCTTTCTTTTTAGGATACCTTGGGTTTCAGGTAGGCTTTAAGAAGAAGGATGAAATGATGGGGCTGTTCTCCCGGTCTGCAAAGGTCAGCAAGAAAAAAGGAGCAACTGATGATGAACCTGAAATAGAAGATAAAAAGCTGAAAATTTTAGACACAAGTGTTATCATTGATGGAAGAATCGCAGATATTTGCCAAACTGGATTCTTAGAAGGCGTCATGGTTATTCCTCAATTTGTACTCGAGGAATTACAGCATATTGCAGACTCCTCAGATGTATTAAAGAGAAATAGAGGCCGAAGAGGTCTTGATATTTTAAATCGTATTCAAAAAGAGTTGGATATTAAAGTTGAAATTTACGAAGGTGACTTCGAAGACATTCAAGAGGTTGATAGCAAGCTTGTGAAGCTCGCGAAATTAACTTCAGGTGTTGTTGTGACCAATGATTTTAATTTAAATAAAGTATGCGAACTTCAAAAAGTAGCAGTGTTAAACATCAATGATCTAGCCAATGCGGTTAAACCGGTTGTACTGCCTGGGGAAGAAATGAAGGTACAGGTCATCAAAGATGGGAAAGAGCATAACCAAGGTGTTGCTTACTTAGATGACGGTACGATGATTGTGGTCGAAGAAGGACGCAATTACATTGGAAAAGACATCGATGTACTCGTCACTAGTGTGCTGCAGACTGCTGCTGGAAGAATGATTTTTGCGAAGCCAAAACTTCTGGAGAAGGCGCTCTAAAGGGAGAACGAACATGTATTATGAAGTAGTTATTCCGGCTGCGGGGCAGGGGAAACGAATGAAGGCCGGCCGCAATAAGCTTTTTATCGAGCTGAAAAGAATGCCGGTCATCATTCATACATTAAAGGTGTTTGACGCTCATTCACAATGCAAACGCATGATCCTAGCGATCAATGAGGAGGAGCGTCAAGACTTTGAAAGGCTACTCAAGGTACACGCTTTTCAAACGCCTGTTTCACTTGTCACTGGCGGTGAAGAACGTCAGCAAAGTGTATACGAAGGATTAAAGGCTGTGAAAGATGCGGACATCGTGCTTGTTCATGATGGGGCAAGGCCTTTTATTAAGCATACACAGATTGACTTGCTCGTTAAAGCAGCGATTGAAAAAGGCTCCGCAGTTGTAGCGGTACCAGTGAAAGACACAATCAAACGCGTTCAAGAAGGCAAAGTGGAACAAACCATTGAACGTCAGAGCTTGTGGGCGGTCCAGACCCCACAAGCTTTTCGTCATTCTATTTTAAAAGAGGCGCATGAACATGCGGAGCGGACAGGCTTCCTTGGAACAGATGACGCCAGTCTTGTTGAACAATTACATGGCGAGAATGTGTATATTGTCCAAGGAGACTATACCAATATTAAGCTGACAACACCGGATGATTTATTGGTTGCCAAGGCAATTATGGATGCGGAAAGAGGGTACTAGATCATGTTGAGAATAGGACAAGGCTTTGATGTACATCAATTAACAGAGGGGAGACCTCTGATTATCGGGGGGGTCACCATCCCTTATGAAAAGGGACTGCTAGGGCATTCAGACGCTGACGTACTGCTTCACACAGTGGCAGATGCCTGCCTGGGTGCGATTGCTGAAGGAGATATCGGCAGACATTTCCCAGACACAGATCCTGAGTTTAAGGATGCAGATTCTTTTAAATTATTGCAGCATGTGTGGGCACTTGTGAAAGAAAAAGGTTACACACTTGTGAATATTGACTGCACCATCATGGCGCAAAAGCCCAAAATGGCACCTTACATTCAACCTATGTGTGAGAAAATTGCAGAAGCGCTTGAGGCAGATGTCACACAGGTGAACGTCAAAGCAACAACGACAGAGAAACTCGGATTTACAGGAAGAGGCGAAGGAATTGCTTCTCAGGCAACAGTGCTTCTTCAGAAAAAGTAAAATCCATTTTGATGAGAATGGGTTTTGATGATAAAATACGTTTATAAAAAATTGGTGTCAGACAACATGATGCAGATGAAAGGAAGTTAAACTCATGGGAAATGAAGTGCGTGTTCGTTATGCACCGAGTCCAACTGGTCATTTACATATTGGGAATGCTAGAACGGCTCTTTTCAACTATTTGTTCGCACGCAGCCAAGGCGGCAAATTTATTATTCGAATCGAGGATACGGATCAAAAGCGTAATGTAGAAGGCGGGGAGGAAAGCCAGCTTCGCCACCTGCAATGGCTCGGTATTGATTGGGATGAGAGCATTGATAAAGATGGCGGTTACGGTCCTTACAGACAATCAGAGCGAAATGATATTTACAAAAAATATTATGACGAGCTCTTAGAGAAGGACTTGGCGTATAAGTGCTATTGTACGGCTGAAGAGCTAGAGGCAGAGCGTGAAGCACAAATCGCCCGCAGTGAAATGCCTCGATATTCTGGTAAATGCAGTCATTTATCAAAAGAAGAAGAGGACAAGCTAATTGCTGAAGGAAGAGAGCCAAGCATCCGCTTCCGAGTGCCAAAAGGAGAAATCATCAAATTTGACGACATGGTTAAAGGCGATATTTCGTTTGAAACAGATGGCATCGGTGATTTTGTTATTGTGAAGAAAGATGGCACGCCAACTTATAACTTTGCCGTAGCCGTGGATGATCATTTGATGAAAATGACTCACGTTCTTCGCGGAGAGGATCATATTTCAAATACGCCTAAACAAATTATGGTTTTTAATGCATTTGGCTGGGATGTTCCGCTATTTGGA
This sequence comes from Bacillus sp. G1(2015b), assembly GCF_001482475.1. Classification (NCBI taxonomy): domain Bacteria; kingdom Bacillati; phylum Bacillota; class Bacilli; order Caryophanales; family Bacillaceae; genus Bacillus; species Bacillus sp. G1(2015b). The sequence goes on from NZ_LKIC01000019.1 coordinate 10,528, forward strand.
CATATGACGTTGATTGTGAACGAAAACCGCAAGAAATTAAGTAAACGTGATGAATCAATTATTCAATTCATCGAGCAATATAAGAATTTAGGATATTTACCTGAAGCTCTGTTTAACTTCATTGCATTACTTGGATGGTCTCCAGTAGGCGAAGAAGAACTGTTTACAAAAGAGCAATTCATCGACATTTTCGATGTGAATCGACTTTCTAAGTCACCAGCTCTATTTGATATGCATAAACTAAAATGGGTGAACAACCAATACGTGAAAGCACTTGATCTTGATCAGGTTGTGGCACTAACACTTCCGCATCTTCAAAAAGCAGGCAAGGTAAGTGAGCAGCTGACAGAAGAAGAAAACACGTGGGTACGCAAGCTTATTTCTCTGTATCACGAACAATTAAGCTACGGAGCAGAAATTGTTGAGTTAACAGAGTTGTTCTTTAAGGAGCAAATTGAGTATAATCAAGAGGCAAAGGAAGTTCTAGCAGAGGAGCAAGTACCAGAAGTCATGGCATCTTTTGCAGGTCAGCTTGAACAGCTTGAGTCTTTTACACCTGATGAAATCAAGGCTGCCATTAAAGCGGTACAAAAAGAAACAGGGCATAAAGGCAAGAAACTATTCATGCCGATTCGTGTGGCTGTCACAGGACAAACGCATGGCCCAGAACTTCCGCAAAGTATTGAATTACTAGGTAAAGAAACGGTATTAAACCGCATTAAACAAATATAAGGAAATCGTTGCGAGGGAGAAGTACAATGTACTCGTCCATCACAGAAAGAGTCTCCACCGGCTGAAAGAGACTTATGGGCAGACGTTGGAAATGCACCCTCAAGACCCTTGAGGAACACGTACGTTAGTATGCAAGGGCGGTATCCTCCGTTATGGGATTAAGTTGAGAAGGCTGAAAGATAAGTGGCTTTCTAAACAGAGTGGAACCGCGTTTTCAAAACGTCTCTGTCATTTGGCAGAGGCGTTTTTTATTTGTCCAAAAAAAGAGAGCAAGTCCTAAGAGAGATTGATGGGGAAGAACGGGGGGAGCATGTGTTTTTCAAAATGCTGAAAGAAGATATTGATACTGTGTTTGATCAAGATCCTGCTGCTAGAAGCTATATTGAAGTAGTGCTAACCTATTCAGGGCTTCATGCGATTTGGGCTCACCGTATTGCGCACGCATTTTATAAGCGGAAGCTGTATTTTATTGCGCGGATCATTTCTCAGGTCAGCCGTTTTTTCACAGGGGTGGAAATTCACCCGGCGGCAACCATTGGCAGGCGGTTCTTCATTGATCACGGCATGGGCGTTGTGATCGGGGAAACATGTGAAATTGGAGACAACGTCACTGTTTTCCAAGGCGTGACATTAGGGGGAACAGGGAAAGAAAAGGGAAAGCGGCATCCGACCATTTTAGACGATGCCCTTATTGCGACAGGTGCCAAGGTGCTTGGTTCCATTACAGTTGGAAAAGGAGCCAAGATTGGAGCGGGGTCGGTCGTGTTAAAGGACGTACCCGACCATTCCACCGTTGTTGGTATACCTGGGCGAGTCGTCGTTCAAAATGGAAAGAAAATCAATCGTGATCTCAATCATCAAGATTTGCCAGATCCAATTTCCGATCGTTTTAAAGAATTGGAACGAGAAATGGAAAAGCTAAAAGGTGAGCTGGCTTCATTGAGCAGAAAGGAAGAACAATCATGACAATCAATATTTATAATACATTGACACGTAAGAAGGAAGAATTTGTCCCGCTTGAGCCAGGAAAGGTCAAAATGTATGTGTGCGGACCAACCGTTTATAACTACATTCATATCGGGAATGCTAGACCTGCTATTGTTTATGACACTGTACGTAAGTATTTAGAATACAGCGGTTACGATGTGAACTTTGTATCAAACTTTACAGATGTGGATGATAAACTCATCAAAGCAGCCAATGAACTTGGAGAAGATGTGCCGACAATTGCTGACCGGTTTATCCAAGCCTACTTCGAAGACGTCAGTGCACTAGGCTGCAAAAAAGCAGACCTTCACCCGCGAGTAACGGAAAACATGGATGATATCATTGCGTTTATTGCGACATTGATTGAAAAAGGCTACGCCTATGAAGCCGATGGCGACGTGTATTACAGCACACGCTCATTTGAAGGCTATGGAAAGCTTTCTCACCAATCGATTGATGAGCTGAAGACAGGCGCCCGTATTCGTGTAGGTGAAAAGAAACGAGATGCACTGGACTTTGCCCTGTGGAAGGCTGCAAAGGATCAGGAAATCTCTTGGGATAGCCCATGGGGCGAAGGACGCCCAGGCTGGCACATCGAATGCTCGGCAATGGTCAAAAAATATTTAGGTGATACGATCGACATTCATGCTGGCGGACAGGATCTAACATTCCCACACCATGAGAATGAAATTGCCCAATCTGAGGCTTTGACAGGGAAGCCTTTTGCGAAATATTGGATGCATAACGGGTATATTAATATTGATAATGAAAAAATGTCAAAATCACTTGGCAACTTTGTGCTGGTGCATGACATTGTGAAAGAACAAGATCCTGATGTGCTCCGCTTCTTTATGTTGTCGGTTCACTATCGTCACCCAATTAACTACTCAATGGATTTATTAGAAAGTACAAAGAGTGCGTTTAACCGACTCAAAACATCGTATGCGAATTTACATCACCGTCTCGAGAGCAGCACGAATATCACGGAAGACAATGCTGAATGGCTGGCAAAAATTGAAGAACAGCGTGCGACATTTATTTCTGAAATGAATGATGACTTCAATACAGCAAATGCGATCTCTGTTTTATTCGAATTAGCGAAACAGGCGAATTATTATATGGAAAATGATCATACTTCGGAGGAAGTGATCAAGGCATTTATCGGCTTGTTCCAAGAAATTACGTCTGTTCTTGGCTTCTCATTAGAAGAAAAGCACACGCTTGACGAAGAGGTAGAAGCGTTAATTGAAAAACGTAATGAAGCTAGAAGAAATCGTGACTTTGCCCTATCTGATCAAATTCGTGACCAATTAAAGAACATGAATATTGTGTTGGAGGACACTCCTCAAGGTACTCGCTGGAAAAGAGGAGAATAGGCAATGTTGAATTTTGAAAAGCTGAAAGACGGTAAACAGCTGAACGGACTTGCGCTAGCTTATATGGGTGATGCCATTTTTGAAGTATATGTGAGGCATCACCTCCTCCAAACGGGGGCGACAAAACCAAATGAGCTGCACAAACGAGCAAGCAAAATTGTTTCAGCTAAATCACAGGCTGCTATTTTATTTACGCTTCAGCAGCAAGGCTTTTTCACTGAAGCAGAAGAAGCGGTGCTGAAAAGAGGAAGAAACTCAAAATCAGGCACAGTGCCTAAAAACACGGACGTTCAAACGTATCGTTATAGTACAGCGTTTGAAGCGCTCATGGGTTATTTATTTATCGAAAAGCAGGACGAACGCTTAGAAGAGCTGATTGGTCAGGCGATTGAAATCGGAACGTCAGGGAGGAAGACAAATGAGTCAGCAACATGATTATGTCATTGGGAAAAATGCAGTGATTGAGACACTGAAGTCAGATCGGGAGTTATACAAGCTCTGGATGGCAGAAAACACTGTAAAAGGACAAGCCCAGCAGGTCATTGAACTCGCTAAAAAGCAAAATATCACCATTCAGTATGTTCCGAGGAAAAAGCTTGATCAAATGGTGACAGGTCAGCACCAGGGAATCGTTGCACAAGTAGCAGCATATGAATATGCAGAATTGGACGATCTGTATCAAATCGCTGAAAAGCGGAATGAGCAGCCATTCCTTCTGATCTTAGATGAAATTGAAGATCCGCATAATTTAGGATCGATTATGCGTACGGCAGATGCTGTAGGGGCACACGGGATTGTCATTCCAAAAAGGAGAGCGGTCGGTCTAACAACAACAGTTGCTAAGGCATCCACTGGAGCAATTGAGCATATTCCTGTTGCAAAAGTGACCAATCTTTCAAGAGCCCTTGATGAAATGAAAGAAAGAGGAATCTGGGTTGCGGGAACAGATGCGTCTGCTAAACAGGATTACAGACAATTTGATGGTACAATGCCGCTGGCTCTTGTGATTGGCAGTGAAGGTAAAGGAATTGGCCGATTGATTAAGGAAAAGTGTGATTTTCTGATTAAACTGCCTATGGCCGGGAAGGTTACTTCTTTAAATGCATCAGTTGCTGCTGGTCTATTGATGTATGAAGTGTATCGAAAACGTTATCCGTTAGGAGAATAGAGATGGATATCCTCTTAGTCGATGGATACAACATGATAGGTGCATGGCCTCAGCTGCAGCACTTAAAGGAAAACAGCTTTGAAGAAGCCAGAGACGTGCTGATTCAACATTTAGCAGAATATCAAGCATACACAGGGTATCGAGTCATTGTCGTATTCGATGCCCATATGGTCAAAGGAATTGAAAAGAAGCGGACCAATCACCGAGTAGAGGTCATCTTTACGAGAGAGAATGAAACGGCGGATGAGCGGATTGAAAAGCTGGCGCAGGATTTGAATAATATTCGGACGCAAATTCATGTGGCAACCTCAGATTTTACAGAACAATGGGCTATTTTTGGACAAGGAGCTCTTCGGAAGTCGGCTCGTGAGCTTTTAAGAGAGATTGAAGTGATAGAACGAAAGATTGAAACGAGAGTCAAAAAGATTACTTCTGATAAACCAGCATCTAAGATTGAATTGTCAGAAGATGTATTGAAAACGTTTGAAAAATGGCGGCGCGGGAATCTGGAATAGCTTGACGATATTTCAACCATTAATGTATAATATTTCTATCTAGGTGCGGTCGGGGGGATCGAAGTGAATCTAAACAACAGCAAGGGTAAGTCCATCAGAGAGCAATTTTGCCAGTTGGAAGATGAACAAGTCATTGAAAGGGTTCATGTCGGAGATAGTGATGCGCTAGATTATTTAATAACGAAATACCGCAATTTTGTACGTGCGAAAGCAAGATCTTATTTCTTGATAGGAGCGGATCGAGAGGACATTGTCCAAGAGGGAATGATCGGACTTTATAAGTCTATCCGCGATTTCAGAGAGGACAAGCTTACTTCATTTAAGGCTTTTGCAGAATTATGTATTACCCGCCAAATTATCACCGCAATTAAAACAGCTACTCGCCAAAAAGATATCCCGTTAAATTCCTATGTATCATTAGACAAGCCGATCTACGATGAAGAATCGGACAGAACATTATTGGATGTCATTTCCGGTGCTAAAGCGCTTAACCCAGAAGACTTAATCATTAGCAAAGAAGAATTTGATGATATCGAAATGAAGATGGGTGAACTGCTTAGCGAGCTGGAAAGAAAGGTACTTGTGCTTTATCTTGATGGTAGATCCTATCAAGAGATTTCTGAAGATTTAAACCGTCATGTGAAATCAATTGATAACGCACTCCAAAGAGTAAAGAGAAAATTAGAGAAATATTTAGAGCTTCGCGAGATTAGTCTCTAATCAAACCTATATTGACAGCTTTTTCGACACTGTGATAAGGTACTAATGAAATGATGTCGAGAAAATAGGTGTAAATATGAGGAAAAAGATTACTCTAGCCTGTAAAGACTGCGGAAGCCGCAATTATACGACAATGAAAAGTGTTGCTTCAGCAGCTGAAAGATTAGAAGTTAAGAAATATTGCAAGACTTGTAATTCACATAAAACACATTTAGAAACGAAGTAAGATTTGCGTTCTTTATTCTGTGGAGGTCTTTTACATGCGTATTATCAGTTTCTTAAAAAGTGTCGGAAAAGAAATGAAAAAGGTCAGCTGGCCAAAGAAGAACGAAATGGTCCGCTACACAATCACTGTTATTTTAACAGTCGTATTCTTTGCAATCTTTTTCTCTTTTCTTGATATAGGAATCTCACAATTAATCGAATTAATTCATTAATACTTGAATAATGGTCTGCTGAACGTGCTATAATAGATCATAATATGACTTGCCAAAAAACCCGTTTTACGGGTTTTTTCAATTGCTTGAAAATATTTACCGGTACTCGAGATTCGTCAAATAGACATTATGAAATGTGGGGAGGGAAGGACTAAATAGTCCTGAACGAAAATGGAAAAGAATTGGTATGTTGTGCATACGTACTCTGGCTATGAAAACAAAGTAAAAGCGAACTTGGAAAAGCGTGTTGAATCAATGGGCATGCAGGATAAAATCTTCCGCGTCGTCGTACCAGAAGAAGAAGAAACAGATATTAAAAATGGTAAGAAAAAAGTCGTCAAAAAGAAAGTATTCCCTGGCTATGTCCTAGTGGAAATCGTGATGACTGACGATTCTTGGTATGTTGTTCGTAATACACCGGGTGTCACTGGATTCGTTGGATCAGCTGGATCAGGCTCAAAGCCAACTGCGCTGCTGCCAGGCGAAGCTGAAACCATTCTGAAGAGAATGGGTCTTGAAGAACGCAAAACAGAAATCGACTTTGAGCTCAAAGAAACAGTTAAGGTTATCGATGGGCCGTTTGCTAACTTCACTGGCTCTATTGAAGAAATTGATTACGATAAAAGCAAAGTCAAAGTATTCGTTAATATGTTTGGTAGAGAAACACCTGTTGAACTTGAGTTCACGCAGATCGATAAATTGTAATTCAAAAGAGCTTGAAATGAGTGTATAGAAGTGGTAATATAGCAAAGGTACGTCTTGAGTTCACTCAAGATCGCTAGCTAGTTATTTCGTCATTCATATAAAGAATGAAGTTGTTGAGTGGGAGGGGGATTCCCCTATTACCACATCACGGACTTTAAGGAGGTGTGTCTCGTGGCTAAAAAAGTAGTTAAAGTTGTTAAATTGCAAATTCCTGCTGGAAAAGCTAACCCAGCTCCACCAGTTGGACCTGCACTAGGTCAAGCCGGTGTTAATATCATGGGATTCTGTAAGGAGTTTAACGCTCGTACAGCTGACCAAGCTGGTCTTATCATTCCTGTTGAAATTTCGGTTTTTGAAGACCGTTCATTTACATTTATTACTAAAACTCCACCTGCTGCAGTTTTACTTAAAAAAGCAGCTGGTATTGAGTCTGGTTCTGGTGAACCTAACCGTAATAAAGTGGCAACTGTTAAGCGTGATAAAGTACGCGAAATCGCGGAAACAAAAATGCCTGACTTAAACGCTGCTAGCGTTGAATCAGCTATGCGCATGGTTGAAGGTACTGCACGCAGTATGGGTATTGTCATCGAAGATTAATTTTTTGTCTTGTTGGGTTGCGAGTTTGGTTTTGACAAGTTCGCAACCCTTATTCGTGGGAGGTTATTCCGCTAAAACCACATAAGGAGGATTTTTATAATGGCTAAAAAAGGTAAAAAGTATGTAGAAGCTGCTAAGCTGATCGAACGTACTAAAGCGTATGATGTAGCTGAAGCTGTTTCTCTTACAAAAAAAGCAAATACAGCGAAATTTGATGCGACTGTAGAAGTTGCTTTTCGTTTGGGCGTAGACCCTCGTAAAAACGATCAACAAATCCGCGGTGCAGTTGTACTTCCTAACGGAACTGGTAAAACTCAACGCGTTCTTGTGTTCGCTAAAGGCGAAAAAGCAAAAGAAGCAGAAGCTGCTGGAGCAGACTACGTTGGAGATTCTGATTACATCACTAAAATCCAACAAGGTTGGTTCGAATTCGATGTAATCGTTGCGACACCTGACATGATGGGTGAAGTTGGTAAGATCGGTCGTGTACTTGGACCAAAAGGTCTTATGCCAAACCCTAAAACAGGAACTGTAACGTTCGAAGTTGAAAAAGCAATCAATGAAATCAAAGCTGGTAAAGTAGAATACCGCGTTGATAAAGCTGGTAACATCCACGCGCCAATCGGAAAGGTTTCTTTCGAGGACGAAAAGCTTGTTGAGAACTTTGCAACAATCTATGACACAATCCTTAAAGCAAAACCTGCAGCGGCTAAAGGTGTATACGTGAAAAACGTTTCTGTTACATCTACTATGGGCCCTGGCGTGAAAGTGGATCCATCTTCTTTCTCTGCAAAATAATTCTTGACTTATGACAACCATTTTGATAATATCAAAATGTTGTAAAATAGAATAATGTCCATTTATACCGTAGACAGCAGGGGCCTTATGGCTTAATTAACCCGCCGAGGTGTATATGTCACAGTCTTACGTTAACGTATGCTTGTATATACAGCCTCCATGTCTTAATGGAGGCTTTTTATATGGAGAACCGTTCGTTAGGAACGTGATGGCCTGATCGGTATAAGTGTTACACAAAGAATGTACAGGAGGTGTAACCATGAGCAATGCAATCGATACTAAAAAAGTTGTCGTTGATGAAATTACTTCTAAATTTAAAGATAGTATGTCTACTGTCATTGTAGATTACCGCGGTCTTTCAGTTTCTGAAGTGACTGAACTTCGTAAACAGCTTCGTGAAGCTGGCGTAGAATTCAAAGTTTACAAAAACACTTTGACTCGCCGTGCAGTTGAACAAGTTGAACTAACGGGTTTAAACGATTTCTTAACAGGTCCAAACGCTATCGCATTCAGTAACGAAGATGTTATCGCACCTGCGAAAATCATCAACGAATTTGCGAAAAGCCACGAAGCTTTAGAAATCAAAGCTGGTGTCATCGAAGGAAACGTAGCGACTGTAGAAGAAGTGAAGGCTCTTGCGGAACTTCCGTCTCGCGAAGGCTTACTTTCTATGTTGCTTAGCGTTCTTCAAGCTCCAGTTCGTAATCTTGCTCTTGCTACTAAAGCAGTTGCAGATCAAAAAGAAGAACAAGGCGCTTAATGCGTACTTTACGTTTACGTAAAAAAACTTAAAATGGAGGAATTACAAATGGCTTTAAATATCGAAGAAATCATTGCTTCAGTTAAAGAAGCAACTGTACTTGAGTTAAACGACTTAGTAAAAGCAATCGAAGAAGAATTTGGCGTAACTGCTGCTGCTCCTGTAGCTGTAGCTGCTGGTGGCGGTGCTGCTGCTGAAGAAAAAACTGATTTTGATCTAGTGCTTGCTGGTGCTGGAGACCAAAAAATCAAAGTTATCAAAGTGGTTCGTGAAATCACTGGTCTTGGCTTGAAAGAAGCTAAAGAACTTGTTGACAACACTCCAAAACCACTTAAAGAAGGTATTGCTAAAGAAGAAGCTGAAGAACTTAAAGCTAAGCTTGAAGAAGTTGGCGCTTCTGTAGAAGTTAAGTAATCTTCGCCTAATCTTTTGGGAAAGCTCGCTTTTACTGGCGGGCTTTTTCTTTTCTAATCTCCTGAAACGATTGAATCCAGAGGAGGTCCATTCACCATGAGTGACCACTATTATACGGAAAAGCCATCAGTGAAAAGCAATAAACAGACATGGGACTTCACCTTGAGAAACCGTACCTTTACTTTTACAAGTGACAGTGGAGTGTTTTCTAAGAAAGAAGTCGACTTTGGTTCAAGGCTTTTAATTGAAGCTTTCGAAGAACCTGACTTGGATGGCGATGTCTTAGATGTCGGTTGCGGTTATGGACCGATCGGCTTATCGTTAGCAAACGAAATGACTAGCCGTACCATTCATATGATTGATGTGAACGAAAGAGCAGTCGAACTTTCAAAGGAAAACGCTAAACATAATCGCATTGATAATGTTCACATCTATCAAAGTGATTTGTTCTCGAATGTTCATTCCTCAGCTGCTTTTGCCTCTATACTGACCAATCCCCCAATACGGGCAGGGAAGAAAGTTGTACATGCGATCTTTGAAAAAAGTGCTGATCATTTATTGCCGGAAGGTGAGTTGTGGGTGGTTATTCAGAAAAAGCAAGGTGGACCATCTGCGATTGAAAAATTAGAGCAGCTCTTTGGAGAAGTCGAGGTTGTATTGAAAAAAAAGGGCTACTATATAATCAAAGCTAAAAAAGTTTGACGCAGTTTCCTAGCTGTGTTAACATTATAAAATGCCAATGTGTATATTTTGCTTGATAGGCTTAAAAAACAACTATTTTGTATAAATTATGCATACTTGGGAAAACTAATAAAATCGGTATTTGTTTTTGGATGTGGTTTTCTTATTTTAGAAACCCTTTTTTCTTTTGTCTTGTAAAAGTATTTCTTTACTGACATTTGAAAGACAGAAATACTTTTTACACATATAATACGCATGATTTGAGGGGTGAATCAGTTGACAGGTCAACTAGTTCAGTATGGACGACACCGCCAGCGCAGAAGCTACGCACGCATAAGCGAAGTGTTAGAATTACCAAATCTCATTGAAATTCAAACCTCTTCTTATCAGTGGTTTCTTGATGAGGGTCTTAGAGAGATGTTTCAAGATATATCCCCAATTGAGGATTTTACTGGTAACCTTTCTCTTGAATTCATTGATTACAGCCTAGGGGATCCTAAGTATCCTGTAGCAGAATCAAAAGAACGTGATGTAACTTACTCTGCTCCACTAAGAGTAAAAGTTCGTTTAATTAACAAAGAAACTGGAGAAGTAAAAGACCAAGACGTGTTCATGGGTGATTTCCCAATCATGACAGACACAGGTACTTTTATCATTAATGGTGCGGAACGTGTAATCGTTTCTCAGTTAGTGCGTTCTCCAAGTGTATATTTCAGTGGTAAAGTAGACAAAAACGGTAAAAAAGGTTTTACTGCGACTGTCATTCCAAACCGTGGCGCATGGTTAGAATACGAAACTGATGCGAAGGATGTAGTCTATGTACGCATCGATCGCACACGTAAGTTGCCGGTTACGGTTCTTTTGCGTGCTCTCGGCTTCAGCTCTGATCAAGAGATTCTTGACCTCATTGGCGAGAATGAATACTTACGCAACACGCTGGAAAAAGACAATACAGAGAATGCCGATAAAGCACTTCTCGAAATCTACGAGCGCCTCCGCCCTGGAGAGCCGCCAACTGTTGAAAATGCGAAAAGCTTGCTAGACTCTCGCTTCTTCGATCCGAAGAGATATGACCTAGCAAATGTTGGACGCTACAAGATTAATAAGAAGCTTCATATTAAAAATAGACTGTTCAATCAAAAATTGGCTGAAACGTTAGTTGACCCTGAAACAGGTGAAATTCTAGCAGAAAAAGGTCAAATTTTAGACAGAAGAGTTCTTGATAAAGTTCTTCCATACTTAGAAAACGGCATCGGATTTAGAAAGCTTTATCCTAATGGTGGCGTAGTAGAAGATGAAGTAGAACTTCAATCTATTAAGATTTATGCACCGTCTGATCAAGAAGGCGAGCAAGTGATTAACGTGATTGGAAATGCATATGTAGAGGAAGCTGTGAAAAACATCACGCCTTCTGACATCATTGCATCAATCAGTTACTTCTTCAACCTTCTTCATGGTGTAGGTGACACAGATGATATCGACCACCTTGGTAACCGTCGTCTGCGTTCCGTAGGTGAACTTCTGCAAAACCAATTCCGTATTGGTTTAAGCAGAATGGAGCGTGTTGTTCGTGAAAGAATGTCAATTCAAGACACAAACACAATCACACCTCAGCAGCTGATCAACATTCGTCCTGTGATCGCTTCTATCAAAGAGTTCTTTGGTAGTTCTCAGCTATCTCAGTTCATGGATCAAACAAACCCGCTTGCTGAATTGACGCACAAACGTCGTCTGTCAGCGCTTGGACCGGGTGGTTTGACACGTGAGCGTGCAGGAATGGAAGTTCGTGACGTTCACTACTCTCACTATGGACGTATGTGTCCGATTGAAACACCAGAGGGTCCAAACATTGGTTTGATCAACTCTCTATCTTCATTCGCAAAAGTGAATCGCTTCGGATTTATCGAAACACCTTACCGCCGGGTTGATCCTGAAACTGGTAAAGTGACACCGAGAATCGATTACTTAACTGCTGATGAAGAGGATAACTACGTAGTAGCACAAGCGAACGCTATATTAGGTGAAGATGGTTCGTTTATTGATGATAATATCATTGCTCGTTTCAGAGGGGAAAACACAGTTGTTCCTCGAAACCGCGTTGACTACATGGACGTTTCGCCAAAGCAGGTTGTTTCTGCAGCGACAGCATGTATCCCATTCTTAGAAAACGATGACTCTAACCGTGCTCTAATGGGAGCGAACATGCAGCGTCAGGCTGTGCCTTTGATGCAGCCAGAATCACCGATTGTTGGTACAGGTATGGAGTACGTATCAGGTAAAGACTCTGGTGCTGCTGTCATCTGCCGCTACCCAGGTGTTGTAGAACGCGTAGAAGCAAAAAATATTTGGGTTCGCCGTTATGAAGACGTTGACGGACAACAAGTCAAAGGAAACCTAGACAAATACAGCTTGCTGAAATTTGTCCGCTCTAACCAAGGGACTTGCTACAACCAGCGTCCTATCGTAAGTGTTGGAGATGAAGTCGTTAAAGGAGAAATCCTTGCAGACGGACCTTCTATGGAAAAAGGTGAATTGGCTCTAGGACGTAACGTTATGGTCGGATTCATGACTTGGGACGGTTACAACTACGAGGATGCGATCATCATGAGTGAGCGCCTTGTGAAAGATGACGTCTACACGTCTATTCATATTGAAGAATATGAATCAGAAGCTCGTGATACAAAGCTTGGACCAGAAGAAATCACTCGTGATATTCCAAACGTTGGGGAAGATGCTTTACGCAACCTTGACGAGCGCGGAATCATCCGTATTGGTGCAGAAGTAAAAGACGGAGATCTTCTTGTAGGGAAAGTAACGCCTAAAGGTGTAACAGAACTAACAGCTGAAGAACGTCTATTACATGCAATCTTCGGTGAAAAGGCTCGTGAAGTGCGTGATACGTCTCTACGTGTTCCACACGGCGGCGGCGGAATTATCCACGATGTAAAAGTCTTTAACCGTGAAGATGGAGATGAATTGCCTCCAGGTGTAAACCAGTTAGTCCGCGTATACATCGTTCAGAAGCGTAAGATTTCTGAAGGTGACAAAATGGCCGGACGACATGGTAACAAAGGGGTTATCTCTAAAATCCTTCCAGAAGAAGATATGCCGTATCTTCCAGACGGAACACCGATCGATATCATGTTGAACCCACTAGGGGTACCATCTCGTATGAACATCGGTCAGGTACTTGAGCTTCATATGGGTATGGCTGCACGTTACCTTGGCATCCACATTGCATCACCAGTATTTGATGGTGCGCGCGAGGAAGATGTTTGGGAAACGCTTGAAGAAGCAGGTATGTCCCGTGATGCGAAAACAGTCCTTTATGACGGTCGAACTGGTGAACCATTCGACAACCGTGTATCTGTCGGAATCATGTACATGATCAAACTGGCTCACATGGTTGACGATAAACTTCACGCTCGTTCAACTGGACCATACTCACTTGTTACGCAGCAGCCACTTGGCGGTAAAGCACAGTTTGGTGGTCAGCGTTTCGGAGAGATGGAAGTATGGGCACTTGAAGCTTACGGTGCAGCATATACACTTCAAGAGATCTTAACAGTTAAATCAGATGACGTTGTGGGTCGTGTGAAAACATACGAAGCCATCGTCAAAGGGGATAACGTACCTGAACCAGGTGTTCCTGAATCATTCAAAGTGTTAATCAAAGAACTTCAAAGTTTAGGTATGGATGTGAAAATCCTATCTGGCGATGAAGAAGAGATAGAAATGAGAGATTTAGAAGACGATGAGGAAACGAAGAAAGCAGACGGATTAGCGTTATCTAATGACGAAGATGCTGCAGACCTCGCACCTGTCGATCTTGAACGTGACGCAGTCACAAAAGAATAGCAGAAACGATTAGAGCAAGTGACTAGGGTATAACCCGAAGATTAAAAGGGAGGTAGGCCCCTTGCTAGATGTGAACAATTTTGAGTATATGAACATCGGTCTCGCATCACCTGATAAAATCCGTTCTTGGTCTTTTGGTGAAGTGAAAAAGCCTGAAACGATTAACTATCGTACACTGAAACCTGAAAAAGATGGTCTCTTTTGTGAACGTATCTTCGGACCACAAAAAGACTGGGAATGTCATTGTGGGAAGTATAAACGCGTTCGGTATAAGGGTGTTGTATGTGACCGTTGTGGTGTAGAAGTAACACGGGCAAAAGTCCGTCGTGAGAGAATGGGGCATATCGAACTGGCTGCCCCAGTTTCCCACATTTGGTATTTCAAAGGTATCCCAAGCCGTATGGGTCTTGTTCTTGATATGTCACCACGTGCGTTAGAAGAAGTGATCTACTTCGCTTCTTACGTCGTGACAGATCCGGGCAACACACCGCTTGAGAAGAAACAACTTCTTTCTGAGAAAGAATTCCGTGCTTATTTAGATAAATACGGTAATACATTCCAAGCAGCTATGGGTGCAGAAGCAATCAACAAACTTCTTCAAGATATCGATCTTGTAAAAGAAGTAGATACACTGAAAGAAGAACTGAAAACTGCTCAAGGACAGCGTCGTACACGTGCGATCAAACGCCTTGAAGTATTAGAAGCCTTCCGTAACTCAGGAAACAAACCATCTTGGATGATTCTTGATGTACTTCCGGTGATTCCGCCAGAATTACGTCCAATGGTTCAGCTTGATGGTGGACGTTTTGCTACTTCTGACTTGAACGACCTTTATCGTCGTGTCATCAACCGTAACAATCGTCTGAAGCGTTTATTAGATCTTGGCGCACCAAGCATCATCGTTCAGAACGAGAAGCGTATGCTTCAAGAAGCTGTCGATGCCTTGATTGATAATGGACGTAGAGGCCGACCAGTAACAGGACCAGGAAATAGACCATTGAAATCTCTTTCTCACATGCTGAAAGGGAAACAAGGACGTTTCCGTCAAAACTTGCTTGGTAAACGTGTTGACTATTCTGGACGTTCCGTTATCGTCGTAGGACCACATTTGAAAATGTATCAGTGTGGACTTCCGAAAGAAATGGCTCTTGAATTATTCAAACCATTCGTGATGAAGGAGCTTGTTGAAAAAGGATTAGCTCACAACATCAAGAGTGCGAAGCGTAAAATTGAGCGCGTGCAGCCAGAAGTATGGGATGTTTTAGAATCAGTTATTCGTGAGCATCCAGTCTTACTAAACCGCGCACCGACTCTTCACAGACTTGGTATTCAAGCGTTTGAACCTACACTTGTGGAAGGACGCGCAATTCGTCTGCATCCACTTGTATGTACAGCCTACAACGCTGACTTTGACGGTGACCAAATGGCGGTTCACGTACCATTATCTGCTGAAGCTCAAGCTGAAGCTCGTATCTTAATGCTTGCTGCTCAAAACATTTTGAACCCGAAAGATGGAAAACCAGTTGTTACGCCATCTCAGGATATGGTGCTTGGTAACTATTACCTTACACTTGAGCGCAAAGGTGCTATCGGAGAAGGTATGGTCTTCAAAGATACTGACGAAGCCCTTCTTGCTTATCAAAATGGTTATGTGCATCTTCATACACGTGTAGCTGTTGCAGCTAGCTCGTTGAAGAATGTGACATTCACTGATGAACAGCGTTCTAAATTGTTGATTACAACAGTTGGAAAACTGATCTTTAACGAAATCTTACCGGAATCATTCCCATACATGAATGAGCCGACAAAGAGCAATATTGAAGAAAAAACGCCTGATCGTTTCTTCCTTGAAAAAGGTGAGGATGTAAAAGCTGCGATCGAGAAACAAGAAATCAATGCGCCGTTCAAAAAAGGTATTTTAGGTAAAATCATTGCAGAAATCTTTAAGAGATTCCATATCACTGAGACATCTAAAATGCTTGACCGCATGAAAAATCTTGGTTTCAGATACTCTACTAAAGCCGGTATTACGGTTGGTGTGTCTGATATCGTCGTATTAGATGATAAGCAGCAAATTCTTGAAGAAGCACAAGCAAAAGTAGATAACGTCATGAAACAATTCAGACGTGGTTTGATTACTGAAGAAGAGCGTTATGAGAGAGTTATTTCAATCTGGAGTTCTTCTAAAGATGTCATCCAAGGTAAACTGATGAAGTCCCTTGATGAAGTCAACCCAATCTACATGATGAGTGACTCTGGAGCGCGTGGTAACGCATCTAACTTCACTCAGCTGGCTGGTATGCGTGGTCTAATGGCCAACCCGGCTGGACGTATCATTGAACTTCCGATTAAATCTAGTTTCCGTGAAGGTTTAACCGTATTGGAATACTTTATTTCCACTCACGGTGCGCGTAAAGGTCTTGCCGATACAGCCCTTAAAACAGCTGACTCAGGTTACCTCACGCGTCGTCTCGTTGACGTTGCACAGGATGTCATCATCCGTGAAACAGATTGCGGTACAGACCGTGGAATCTTGGCGAAGTCCATTAAAGAAGGAAATGAAATTATTGAGAAACTTGAAGAACGTCTAATCGGACGTTTTGCAAGAAAACCAATTGTTCATCCTGAAACAGGCGAAGTCATTGTAGCCGAAAACGAACTAATTGATGAAGATAAGGCACTTGAAGTAGTTGAAGCAGGAATTGAGGAAGTATGGATCCGTTCTGCATTTACATGTAACACGCCTCATGGTGTATGTAAACGATGCTACGGCCGTAACCTTGCAACTGGTACTGACGTTGAAGTCGGTGAAGCAGTTGGAATCATCGCTGCACAATCAATCGGTGAGCCAGGAACTCAGCTTACAATGCGTACGTTCCACACCGGTGGGGTAGCAGGAGACGATATCACTCAAGGTCTACCTCGTATCCAAGAGCTGTTTGAAGCGCGTAATCCGAAAGGGCAAGCGACAATTTCTGAAATTGACGGTGTCGTTGCTGAAATTAACGATGTTCGTGACAAGCAGCAGGAAATTGTGGTTCAAGGCGAAGTTGAAACTCGCTCTTACACAGCTCCTTACAATGCACGTCTAAAAGTTGTTGAAGGTGACAAAGTCACTCGTGGTCAAGTGCTTACAGAAGGTTCAATCGATCCGAAAGAACTTCTTAAAGTGACTGACATGACAGCTGTTCAAGAATATCTGCTTCATGAAGTACAAAAAGTATACCGTATGCAAGGGGTAGAAATCGGAGATAAGCACGTAGAGGTAATGGTTCGCCAAATGCTTCGTAAAGTGCGTGTCGCTGATGCAGGGGATACAGACGTATTACCAGGCACACTTCTTGATGTACATCAATTCACTGAAGCAAACAAAAAAGTACTATTCGAAGGCAAACGTCCTGCAACAGGCCGTCCAGTTCTTCTTGGTATTACAAAAGCTTCGCTTGAAACAGACTCATTCTTGTCTGCGGCATCCTTCCAAGAAACGACTCGTGTCCTAACAGATGCAGCGATCAAAGGAAAACGTGATGAACTGCTTGGCTTGAAAGAGAATGTTATCATTGGTAAACTTGTTCCTGCTGGAACGGGAATGCCGAACTACCGTAAAGTTAAGCCGGTTTCGCAAGTGCAGCCGTCTGACGACATGGTTCCTGTAGAGTAATCTTTCTCGTGAGATTCCTATAAAATCATCAAAAAATGGTGAAGGATGTCAAGATAATCTGTCATATCATATTGACATCCTTCTGCCATGATGATAATATAACCAAGGTGCTCAAAATAAAACCTGTTACTTTGGAGGATATTCGATGTCTTATGATAAAGTATCACAGGCTCAATCCATTATTATTGGTACGAAGCAAACAGTAAAAGCTCTGAAACGAGATTCAGTAAAGGAAGTCGTCGTAGCGAAAGATGCTGATCCTGCTTTAACTGCTAGTGTATTGAAACTAGCGCAAGAGAAGGGTGTAGACATTTTAGTGGTAGATTCCATGAAAAAGCTCGGCAAGGCCTGCGGAATTGAAGTTGGGGCAGCAGCTGTTGCCATTATGTTATAGCGTACTTGTTTTGTTTTTGCATGCTTAAAATGCAAAAGCATTGTTTTTTGCCTTTTGATGAACCACCTGGGTATGTGGGTTATAAAAAAAGTAATGAAGGGAGGAATAACAACATGCCTACAATTAATCAGCTAATACGCAAAGGACGCGTGAGTAAAGTTGAAAACTCAAAGTCTCCTGCACTTAACAAAGGATACAACAGTTTCAAAAAAGAGCACACTAACGTAACATCTCCACAGAAGCGCGGGGTTTGTACTCGTGTCGGTACAATGACACCGAAAAAACCAAACTCAGCACTACGTAAATATGCTCGTGTACGTTTGTCTAACCTGATTGAGGTAACAGCTTACATTCCTGGTATCGGACATAACCTACAAGAGCACAGTGTAGTACTTATCCGTGGCGGACGTGTAAAAGACTTACCGGGTGTACGTTACCACATCGTTCGTGGTGCGCTTGATACTGCCGGAGTTGACGGTCGTATGCAAGGACGTTCTAAATACGGAACAAAACGCCCTAAACAAAGCAAATAATACAAACAAACATAAGGGTTTTTAGAAGTTGATATCAGATCAGTGGAGTCAGGTAACTGACAATGATATTGAGATGAGAGACAGATAGAAATCCTTTTAAAAGAGAAGGGAGGCTATTCAGATGCCACGTAAAGGTCCTGTAGCAAAAAGAGACGTATTGCCAGATCCAATTTACAATTCTAAACTTGTATCTCGTTTGATCAACAAAATGATGATCGACGGTAAAAGAGGAAAGTCACAAACAATCCTCTACAAGTCATTTGATATCATCAAAGAACGTACTGGTAATGAAGCGATGGAGGTTTTCGAACAAGCCTTGAAAAACATCATGCCGGTTCTTGAAGTTAAAGCACGTCGTGTAGGTGGAGCTAACTACCAAGTTCCTGTAGAAGTTCGCCCAGACCGTCGTACTACTTTAGGTCTTCGCTGGTTAGTAAACTATGCTCGTCTTCGTGGAGAAAAAACGATGGAAGAGCGTCTTGCTAACGAAATCCTTGACGCAGCTAATAACACTGGTGCTGCTGTTAAGAAACGTGAAGACACACACAAAATGGCAGAAGCGAACAAAGCATTCGCTCACTACCGCTGGTAGGATTTATACCAAACTAAAAAAACTATTCCCTAATGAGGAAGGAGAAATTACCCAATGGCAAGAGAGTTCTCCTTAGACAAAACTCGTAATATTGGTATCATGGCTCACATCGATGCCGGTAAAACGACAACGACTGAGCGTATCTTGTACTACACTGGTCGTATCCATAAAATTGGTGAAACTCACGAAGGAGCTTCACAAATGGACTGGATGGAGCAGGAGCAAGAACGTGGTATTACAATCACTTCTGCTGCTACTACAGCACAATGGAAAGGTTACCGTGTAAACATCATCGATACACCAGGACACGTAGACTTCACTGTTGAAGTTGAACGTTCTTTACGTGTACTTGATGGTGCGGTTGCTGTCCTTGATGCACAATCAGGTGTAGAGCCACAAACTGAAACAGTTTGGCGCCAAGCAACAACTTACGGAGTACCTCGTATCGTATTCGTTAACAAAATGGATAAAACCGGTGCGGACTTCCTATACTCTGTAAGCACATTAAGAGATCGTCTTCAAGCGAACGCTCATGCAATTCAATTGCCGATCGGCGCTGAAGATCAATTCGAAGGAATCATCGACCTTGTAGAAAACGTAGCATACTTCTACGAAGATGACCTTGGAACTCGCTCTGATGCTAAAGAAATCCCTGCTGAGTATAAAGACAAAGCTGAAGAGCTTCGCAGCAGCCTAATTGAAGCTGTCGCTGAGCTTGATGAAGAGCTTATGGAAAAATACCTTGAGGGTGAAGAAATTACAATTCCTGAATTGAAAGCTGCAATCCGTAAAGGAACGTTGAATGTTGAATTCTACCCAGTTCTTGTTGGATCTGCTTTCAAAAACAAAGGTGTTCAGCTTGTACTTGACGCTGTGCTTGACTACCTTCCTGCACCAACTGATGTTGCTGCAATCAAAGGTATCTTGCCAGATTCAAATGAAGAGGTTGTTCGTGAGTCTACTGATGACGCACCATTCGCAGCTCTTGCATTTAAAGTTATGACTGACCCTTATGTTGGGAAACTAACTTTCTTCCGCGTATACTCTGGAACACTTGATTCTGGTTCATACGTGAAGAACTCTTCTAAGAACAAGCGTGAACGTGTTGGACGTATCCTTCAAATGCACGCAAACAGCCGTGAAGAAATCTCTACTGTATACGCAGGGGATATCGCAGCAGCTGTAGGTCTTAAAGATACATCTACTGGTGACACTCTTTGTGACGAGAAAGATCTTGTTATCCTTGAGTCTATGGAATTCCCAGAGCCAGTTATCGATGTAGCTATCGAGCCTAAATCAAAGGCTGACCAAGATAAAATGGGTATCGCTTTAGCTAAACTAGCTGAAGAGGATCCAACATTCCGTACACAAACAAACCCTGAAACTGGTCAAACGATCATCTCTGGTATGGGTGAGCTTCACCTTGATATCATTGTTGACCGTATGAAGCGTGAGTTCAAGGTAGAAGCTAACGTAGGTGCTCCTCAAGTTGCGTACCGTGAAACATTCCGTTCTGGTGCAAAAGTTGAAGGTAAATTCGTACGTCAGTCTGGTGGACGCGGTCAGTTCGGACACGTTTGGATCGAATTCGAACCAAACGAAGAAGGCGCAGGCTTTGAATTTGAAAATGCAATCGTCGGTGGGGTTGTTCCACGTGAATACATCCCAGCAATTCAAGCAGGTCTTGAAGACTCACTTGAAAATGGTGTATTAGCTGGATTCCCATTAATCGACATCAAAGCAAAATTATTTGATGGATCTTACCACGATGTTGACTCGAACGAAATGGCGTTCAAAATTGCTGCATCTATGGCATTGAAAAATGCTGTCAGCAAATGTAACCCAGTTCTACTTGAGCCAATGATGAAAGTGGAAGTTGTTATCCCTGAAGAATACATGGGAGACATCATGGGTGATATCACATCTCGTCGTGGACGTGTAGAAGGTATGGAAGCTCGCGGTAACGCTCAAGTTGTTCGCGCTATGGTTCCACTTTCTGAAATGTTCGGATATGCAACTGCACTCCGTTCTAACACACAAGGACGCGGTACTTTCACTATGCACATGGATCACTACGAAGAAGTGCCTAAGAGCATCAGTGAAGAAATCATCAAAAAAAATAAAGGTGAATAATTGATTTTGCCTTTAAACTAAAGTATAACTACTATTGAAGATCAGAAAGTGAGAGGTAACTCTTCACTTTCTATCACTCTATACCAAATACAATGAACCTTTAAGGAGGATTTTTAGAATGGCTAAAGAAAAATTCGACCGTTCCAAATCGCATGCTAACATTGGTACAATTGGACACGTTGACCATGGTAAAACAACTCTAACTGCTGCTATCTCAACAGTTCTTCATAAGAAATCTGGTAAAGGTACAGCTATGGCTTATGACCAAATCGATGGTGCTCCAGAAGAGCGCGAGCGTGGAATCACAATCTCAACTGCACACGTTGAGTATGAAACTGAAACTCGTCACTATGCACACGTAGACTGCCCAGGACACGCTGACTATGTTAAAAACATGATCACTGGTGCTGCTCAAATGGACGGCGCGATCTTAGTAGTATCTGCTGCTGACGGTCCAATGCCACAAACACGTGAGCACATCCTACTTTCTCGTAACGTAGGTGTACCTTACATCGTAGTATTCCTTAACAAATGTGACATGGTTGACGATGAAGAGTTACTTGAACTTGTTGAAATGGAAGTTCGTGACCTTCTTTCTGACTATGACTTCCCTGGTGACGATGTACCAGTTATCAAAGGTTCTGCTCTTAAAGCTCTTGAAGGAGATGCTGATTACGAAGCAAAAATCTTTGAACTTATGGATGCGGTTGATGAGTACATCCCAACTCCAGAGCGTGACACTGAGAAGCCATTCATGATGCCAGTTGAGGACGTATTCTCAATCACTGGTCGTGGAACAGTTGCTACTGGTCGTGTTGAGCGTGGACAAGTTAAAGTCGGTGACGAAGTTGAAATCATCGGTCTTCAAGAAGAAAACGGTAAAACAACTGTTACAGGTGTTGAAATGTTCCGTAAACTTCTTGACTATGCTGAAGCTGGTGACAACATCGGTGCACTACTTCGTGGTGTATCTCGTGAAGATATCCAACGTGGTCAAGTACTTGCTAAACCAGGTACAATCACTCCACACAGCCGTTTCAAAGCTGAAGTTTATGTACTTTCTAAAGAAGAGGGTGGACGTCATACTCCATTCTTCGCTAACTACCGTCCGCAGTTCTACTTCCGTACAACTGACGTAACTGGTATCGTACATCTTCCAGAAGGTACTGAAATGGTAATGCCTGGCGATAACACTGAGATGGAAGTTGAACTTATCTCTACTATCGCTATCGAAGAAGGAACTCGTTTCTCTATCCGTGAGGGTGGACGTACTGTAGGTTCTGGCGTCGTTTCTACTATCATTAAGTAATTAAACATACAAAAGAGACTCCTTGCAAAAGGGTCTCTTTTTTTGCTTTTCCAGATCAGAACGGCTACTATAAGCTATAGAATCTAAATGGAACCGAGAGGATCGCTGGAATGGCAAAGACATATTTGAAAAAATGGTTGATCGGCGGGATTGACCAATGGATTATGATGAAAGAAGATGAGACGAGTGAAACAAAGCCTGTACTCTTATTTTTACACGGCGGGCCCGGCTCAGCTCAAATCAGTTATATTGATTCCTTTCACGAGGAACTTGATCAGGACTTTACAGTTGTCCATTGGGATCAGCGTGGCGCAGGACTATCCTATCAAGAGAATCTTCCCCATGCATCGATGACCATTCAGCAATTTATAGAAGACACGATTGAACTGACTGAGAAGCTCCTATCACATCTAGGTCACTCAAAATTGTATATTGCAGGATACTCGTGGGGATCATTAATTGCCATACAAGCAGTACATAAGCGTCCAGATCTTTATCATGCTTATTACGGGATTAGTCAGGTAGTAGATGTGTTAAAGGAAGATATCGTATCGTACGAGCTTCTTATGAAGAAATACCATCGCAATCGGCTGTTTACTGGGTGTCTGCGATTACTGACGCCGCCTCCTTGGAAACGGACATCAGCTCATGCCTTGTTCTCTCTATATAAAGAGTTTGCAAGCGTAGGTCTCACACATAGATGGAAGCCGGTTTTTCAAATGCTAAAAGGGTTTCTTTTTAGTAAGCAATATCGGCTGAAAGATAAATGGAAGTTCGTGAAAGGGCAGAAATTTAGTCAAGACAAGCTATGGGATCAGTTAATGAATGAGAGTATTCAATACCGAGTTTCTACTATATTAATACCGTGCTACTTTCTCATTGGTGATCACGACATGATTACTCCAGCTGCTGTATCAAAACCATATGTTGATCAATTAAAAGCACCCATCAAAGAATGGTTTACCTTTAAAGACTCTGCCCATTCCCCGCATATCGAGGAGCCAGATGAATTTATACGTATCATCAGAAAGACTGCTATACATCATCTTCAGGGAAAGCTTGATTTATAGGCTGAATCCCTGTATAATATGAAAAGTGTGCAAATCATAAATTTATCCGATTTATTATTGCAACACGCAGGCCAATTTGGTACAATAGTGCATGTTGGTCTTTGACTGCGATGAAGTGAGAGGTTGCTGACACACCCGGCCGCTTTGCCATGGCGAGGTGATCAGGTTTTTCTCACGGAGAACTGTCTAACGTAAGTAGGCGAAAAGGAGGGAAAATAATGGCAAAACAAAAAATTCGTATTCGTTTAAAAGCATATGATCATAGAATTCTTGATCAATCTGCTGAGAAGATTGTTGAAACGGCTAAGCGTTCTGGTGCTAGTGTATCTGGTCCAATCCCGCTTCCAACTGAAAAATCAGTTTACACAATCCTTCGTGCGGTGCATAAGTACAAAGATTCTCGTGAGCAATTCGAGATGCGTACTCACAAACGTCTAATCGACATCGTGAATCCAACTCCACAAACAGTTGATGCACTTATGCGTTTAGATTTACCATCTGGTGTAGATATCGAAATCAAACTTTAATTCAAATAGAAAACACATATTATAGGAGGTGTGACTAATGACCAAAGGAATCTTAGGTAGAAAAATTGGTATGACGCAAGTATTCGCAGAAAACGGTGATCTTATCCCTGTAACTGTTGTTGAGGCTGCTGCTAACGTTGTTCTTCAAAAGAAGACTGTTGACACGGATGGCTATGAAGCAATCCAAATCGGTTTTGATGACAAACGTGAAAAGCTTTCTAACAAACCAGAGAAAGGCCACGTTGCTAAAGCGGAAACTGCTCCTAAGCGCTTCGTAAAAGAATTACGCGGTGCGGAGTTAGATGCGTATGAAGTTGGTCAGGAAGTCAAAGTTGATATTTTCGCAAATGGAGATATCGTAGATGTAACAGGAACATCAAAAGGTAAAGGATTCCAAGGGGCTATCAAACGCCACGGACAATCACGCGGACCAATGACTCACGGTTCACGTTACCACCGTCGTCCTGGTTCAATGGGACCTGTTGATCCAAACCGTGTATTCAAAGGTAAACTTCTTCCAGGTCGTATGGGCGGAGAGCAAATCACTGTCCAAAACCTTGAGATCGTTAAAGTTGATGCAGAACGCAATCTTCTATTGATCAAAGGAAACGTACCAGGAGCTAAAAAATCTCTAGTAACTGTAAAGAGTGCAGTTAAATCTAAATAACTCTCTTAGGAAAGGAGGAAACAAGTCATGCCAAAAGTAGCATTATTTAACCAAAACGGTTCTACTAACGGTGAAATCGAATTAAACGCTTCTGTGTTTGGAATTGAGCCAAACGAAAGCGTAGTATTCGATGCTATTCTTATGCAAAGAGCTTCCTTACGTCAAGGAACTCACAAAGTAAAAACTCGTTCTGAAGTACGTGGCGGAGGTCGTAAGCCTTGGAGACAGAAGGGTACAGGTCGTGCTCGTCAAGGTTCTATCCGTTCACCACAATGGCGCGGAGGCGGTATCGTATTCGGTCCAACACCACGCAGCTATTCTTATAAATTACCTAAAAAAGTTCGCCGCTTGGCTATCAAGTCAGTATTGTCATCTAAAGTAATCGACAACAACATCATCGTTCTTGAAGATCTGACTCTTGATGCAGTGAAAACGAAAGAATTCGCAGGCATCCTTAAAGGATTATCTGTTGAGAAGAAAGCGTTGATCGTCACTGCGGATGCAAACGAAACAGTTGCTTTATCTGCTCGTAACATCCCTGGAGTAACAGTTGTTGAAGCTAACGGTATCAACGTTCTTGACGTTGTCAACCACGACAAACTTCTGATCACTAAAGCAGCGGTTGAAAAAGTAGAGGAGGGACTTGCATAATGAAAGATCCTCGTGATGTTCTAAAGCGCCCTATCATTACTGAACGTTCTGCTGATCTAATGACAGAGAAGAAGTACACGTTCGAAGTTGATGTCAGAGCTAACAAAACAGAAGTGAAAGACGCTGTTGAAGAAATCTTTGGAGTGAAAGTTGAGAAAGTCAACGTTCAAAACTACAAAGGAAAATCAAAACGCGTTGGACGCTACACTGGTATGACTAGCCGTCGCAGAAAAGCGATCGTGAAATTAACTGCTGACAGCAAAGAAATCGAAATTTTTGAAGCGTAAATCTTAAAAAGAAGGAGGGAAATTCAAAATGGCGATTAAAAAGTATAAACCAACCAGTAATGGTCGTCGTGGCATGACTACTTCAGATTTTGCTGAAATCACGACTGACAAACCAGAAAAATCGTTGCTTGCACCGCTACACAAAAAAGGCGGACGTAACAACCAAGGTAGATTGACTGTTCGTCATCAAGGTGGCGGTCACAAACGTCAATACCGTATCATCGACTTTAAGCGTGATAAAGACGGTATACCTGGACGCGTTGCTACAATCGAGTATGATCCAAACCGTTCAGCGAACATCGCTCTTGTAAACTATGCAGATGGTGAGAAACGTTACATTCTTGCTCCGAAAGGAATCCAAGTTGGTACTGAAGTTACTTCTGGACCAGAAGCTGACATCAAACCAGGTAATGCTCTTCCACTTATCAACATCCCAGTTGGTACAGTTGTGCATAACATTGAATTAAAACCAGGTAAAGGTGGACAATTAGTTCGTTCTGCTGGTACTTCTGCTCAAGTTCTAGGTAAAGAAGGTAAATACGTTCTTGTACGTTTGAACTCAGGAGAAGTTCGCATGATTCTTTCTGCTTGCCGTGCGACTATCGGTCAAGTTGGAAACGAGCAACACGAATTAATTAACATCGGTAAAGCTGGACGTTCTCGCTGGAAAGGCGTACGCCCAACAGTTCGTGGTTCTGTAATGAACCCTAACGATCACCCACACGGTGGTGGTGAAGGACGCGCTCCAATCGGACGTAAATCACCAATGTCTCCATGGGGTAAACCGACTCTTGGATTCAAGACTCGTAAGAAAACCAACAAGTCTGATAAATTCATTGTACGTCGTCGTAAAAACAAGTAACGGGGTTGTCTACGGTTCATTTAGGACCGTAGTTCAATCACGAAGGGAGGTTCCACAATGGCTCGCAGCTTAAAAAAAGGACCATTTGTTGATGATCATTTGATGGCTAAAGTCGAGAAATTGAATGAAACTGACAAAAAGCAAGTCGTAAAAACTTGGTCTCGTCGTTCTACAATTTTCCCACAATTCATCGGTCACACAATCGCTGTCTATGACGGACGCAAACATGTACCTGTTTTCATTTCTGAAGATATGGTAGGTCACAAATTGGGCGAATTCGCACCAAGCCGTACTTACAAAGGTCATGCTAGTGACGATAAAAAAACAAGACGCTAATGAGAGGAGGCTTTTAAATGCAAGCTAAAGCTGTCGCAAGAACAGTCCGTATTGCTCCTCGTAAAGCACGTCTAGTAATGGACCTGATCCGAGGTAAGCAAGTAGGAGAAGCAGTTTCTATCTTAAACCTTACACCTAAGGCTGCTTCACCAATTATTGAAAAAGTATTAAAATCTGCTATCGCAAACGCTGAGCACAACTACGAGTTGGACGCTAACAGCCTAGTGATTACTCAAGCATTCGTTGACGAAGGTCCAACACTTAAGAGATTCCGTCCACGTGCTATGGGTCGTGCGAGCGCAATTAACAAACGTACTAGCCACATTACAATCGTTGTATCAGAAAAGAAGGAGGGATAATCCGTGGGTCAAAAGGTAAATCCAGTAGGTCTTCGTATTGGCGTCATTCGTGATTGGGAATCTAAATGGTTCGCAGGAAAAGATTACGCTGACTTCTTACATGAAGACTTGAAAATCCGTGAATTCATCAGCAAGCGTTTGTCTGACGCGTCTGTTTCTAAAGTAGAAATCGAACGTGCTGCAAACCGCGTAAATATCACAATCCACACGGCTAAACCAGGTATGGTAATTGGTAAAGGCGGATCTGAAGTTGAAGCACTTCGTAAAGCTCTTAACAGCCTAACTGGCAAACGTGTACACATCAACATTCTTGAAATCAAGAGAGCAGATCTTGATGCTCAGCTAGTTGCTGAAAACATCGCTCGTCAACTTGAAAACCGTATTTCATTCCGTCGTGCACAAAAACAAACAATCCAACGCACAATGCGTGCTGGAGCACAAGGAATCAAAACAATGGTTTCTGGTCGTCTTGGCGGTGCAGATATTGCTCGTTCTGAATATTACAGTGAAGGTACTGTTCCATTGCACACACTTCGTGCTGACATCGACTATGCTACTGCTGAAGCTGATACTACTTATGGTAAGCTTGGCGTAAAAGTATGGATCTATCGTGGAGAAGTCCTTCCAACTAAGAAGAATACTGCGGAAGGAGGAAAATAATATGTTATTGCCAAAACGCGTGAAGTATCGCAGAGAACATCGTGGAAAAATGCGTGGTCGTGCAAAAGGCGGTACTGAAGTACATTTCGGTGAGTACGGTATCCAAGCTCTTGAAGCTTCTTGGATCACAAACCGTCAAATCGAAGCTGCTCGTATTGCTATGACTCGTTACATGAAACGTGGCGGTAAAGTTTGGATTAAAATTTTCCCTTCTAAGCCATACACAGCTAAACCTCTAGAGGTCCGCATGGGTTCCGGTAAAGGTGCTCCAGAAGGATGGGTAGCTGTAGTAAAACCGGGCAAAGTTTTATTTGAAATTTCTGGTGTGTCTGAAGAAGTGGCTCGTGAAGCTCTTCGTCTTGCATCTCACAAATTGCCAATTAAAACGAAGTTCGTAAAACGTGAAGAAATTGGTGGTGAATCAAATGAAAGCTAATGAAATTCGTGACCTTACCACTGCTGAAATTGAACAAAAAGTAAAGTCTCTTAAAGAAGAACTTTTCAATCTTCGTTTCCAATTAGCGACTGGGCAGCTTGAAAATACTGCTCGCATTCGTGAAGTGCGTAAATCAATCGCACGCATGAAAACTGTGATTCGTCAAAGAGAAATCGCTGCTAATAAATAATAATTAGAGGGGAGGCCCCGCAAACATGAGCGAACGTAACCAACGTAAAGTGTATCAAGGTCGTGTTGTTTCTGACAAAATGGATAAAACCATCACTGTTGTAGTTGAAACATACAAAAAGCATTCACTTTATGGCAAACGTGTAAGATACTCTAAAAAGTTCAAAGCACATGATGAAAACAACCAAGCAAAAATCGGAGACATTGTAAAGGTCATGGAAACTCGTCCTTTATCTGCGACTAAACGCTTTCGTCTAGTTGAAGTTGTCGAAGAAGCCGTTATTATCTAATAAAGTTCGGATTTCTTTTTCCGAAAGGAGGTAACATTAATGATTCAACAGGAGACTCGTTTAAAAGTAGCTGACAACTCTGGCGCACGCGAAGTACTAACGATTAAAGTTCTTGGTGGCTCTGGACGTAAAACGGCTAACATCGGTGATGTCATTGTTTGTACGGTTAAACAAGCAACACCTGGAGGCGTTGTCAAAAAAGGTGAAGTTGTGAAAGCAGTTATCGTTCGTACTAAGAGCGGAGCTCGCAGAAACGATGGATCTTACATCAGTTTCGACGAAAATGCTTGTGTCATCATCCGTGACGACAAGAGCCCACGTGGAACTCGTATCTTCGGACCAGTAGCACGTGAACTTCGTGAAAACAACTATATGAAAATTGTTTCTCTAGCACCAGAAGTACTTTAATGAATACAATCCGCGACTCAAGGAGGTGCGATTAAATGCATGTTAAAAAGGGCGATAAAGTAGTGGTTATCTCTGGTAAAGATAAAGGTAAACAAGGTGTCATCCTTGCTGCTTTCCCTAAAAAGGAACGTGTTTTAGTAGAAGGTATTAACCTTGTGAAAAAACACTCTAAACCAACCCAAGCTAACCCTCAAGGCGGGATTTCTGAACAAGAAGCGCCGATCCACGTATCAAACGTAATGCCGCTTGATCCTAAAACGGGTGAAGTGACACGTGTTGGGTATAAAGTTGAGGACGGAAAGAAAGTCCGTGTAGCGAAAAAATCTGGGCAAGTTCTAGATAAATAGTAAATAAGGAAGGGAGGTCTTTCTCATGAACCGCCTTAAAGAAAAGTATGTAAAAGAAATTACACCTGCATTAGTTTCTAAGTTTGAATACACTTCAGTAATGCAAGTGCCAAAAATCGAAAAAATCGTGATCAACATGGGTGTTGGTGACGCCGTTCAAAACGCTAAAGCAATCGATACTGCTGTTGAAGAATTAACGTTTATCGCTGGTCAAAAACCTGTCGTTACTCGTGCGAAGAAGTCTATTGCTGGATTCCGTCTACGTGAAGGAATGCCAATCGGTGCGAAAGTAACACTTCGCGGAGAGCGCATGTATGATTTCCTTGATAAACTTATTTCTGTGTCTTTACCACGTGTACGTGACTTCCGCGGGATTTCTAAGAAATCTTTCGACGGTCGTGGAAACTACACGCTTGGTATTAAAGAACAGTTAATCTTCCCAGAAATTGATTACGATAAAGTAACAAAGGTCCGCGGTATGGATATCGTTATCGTTACTACTGCCAATACGGACGAAGAAGCACGTGAGTTATTAACTCAAGTAGGTATGCCGTTCCAGAAATAATCAATGAAAGGGAGGCGAAATCGTGGCTAAAAAGTCTATGATTGCGAAACAACAACGCAAACAAAAGTTTAAAGTTCAAGAGTATACGCGCTGCGAACGTTGTGGACGTCCACATTCAGTTATTCGTAAGTTTAAACTTTGCCGTATTTGTTTCCGCGAACTTGCATATAAAGGACAAATTCCTGGCGTTAAAAAAGCCAGCTGGTAATCCCCATAAATGGGAAGGAGGTTATTAAATAATGGTTATGACAGATCCGATTGCAGATTTGCTGACTCGTATTCGCAATGCGAACATGGTACGTCATGAGAAGCTAGAAGTACCGGCTTCAAAAATCAAAAGAGAAATTGCTGAAATCTTAAAGCGTGAAGGTTTTATCCGTGACGTTGAGTACGTCGAAGACAGCAAACAAGGAATTATCCGTTTGTTCCTTAAATACGGCCAAAACAACGAACGTGTTATCACTGGTCTTAAAAGAATCAGTAAACCTGGTTTACGCGTATATGCGAAATCAAATGAAGTACCACGTGTACTTAACGGACTTGGAATCGCAATTATTTCAACATCACAAGGTGTTTTATCGGACAAAGAAGCCCGTGCTAAACAAGCTGGTGGAGAAGTACTTGCTTACGTATGGTAAAAAAAGTTTAAGATGAATGGAGGTGCTTGGTATGTCTCGTATAGGTAAAAAACTAATCGAGATCCCTTCAGGAGTAACTGTGACAAACAACGATAACACAGTGACAGTAAAGGGACCAAAAGGTGAACTAACTCGTGCATTTCACCCTGATATGGAAATTAAAATTGAGGACAACGTCTTAACTGTAAGCCGTCCGTCTGAAAATAAAGAACACCGTGCATTACATGGTACAACACGTAGCTTGATTGCTAACATGGTTGAAGGTGTATCTAAAGGTTTCGAAAGAGGTTTAGAACTTATCGGTGTCGGTTACCGTGCAGCTAAATCTGGAAACAAAC
The DNA here is from genome assembly GCF_001482475.1 of Bacillus sp. G1(2015b). Lineage (NCBI taxonomy): Bacteria > Bacillati > Bacillota > Bacilli > Caryophanales > Bacillaceae > Bacillus > Bacillus sp. G1(2015b). The sequence continues at coordinate 41,528 of NZ_LKIC01000019.1, forward strand.
TTGTTCTTAACGTTGGATACTCTCACCCAGTTGAAATCGTTCCTGAGGCTGGAGTTGAAGTAGAAGTTCCATCTCAAACGAAAGTAATCGTTAAAGGTATCGATAAAGAGCGTGTAGGAGCTCTAGCTTCTAACATCCGCGCTGTCCGTGCTCCAGAGCCTTACAAAGGTAAAGGAATTCGTTACGAAGGTGAATTCGTTCGCCGTAAAGAAGGAAAAACTGGTAAGTAAGATCGCTTAAAGTGAAGAAAGGAGTGACTCGGATGATTACGAAAACTAGCAAAAACGCTACTCGTCTTAAAAGACATGCTCGTGTTCGTGCGAAACTTTCAGGTACTGCTGAAAGACCTCGCCTTAACGTTTTCCGTTCTAACAAGAATATCTACGCTCAAGTAATTGATGATGTTAACGGTGTAACACTTGTAAGTGCTTCTACTCTTGATAAAGAGTTAAAGATCGAGAATAGTTCTGACACTGCAGCTGCTACGAAAGTTGGCGAACTTGTTGCAAAACGTGCTGTTGAAAAAGGAATCTCTAACGTGGTATTTGACCGCGGAGGATACCTATATCATGGACGTGTAAAAGCTCTAGCTGAAGCTGCTCGTGAGGCTGGACTTAAATTTTAATAAAAGAAGGAGGGACACATCCGAATGAGTCGTATTGACCCAAGCAAATTAGAGTTAGAAGAACGCTTAGTTACGGTTAACCGCGTAGCGAAAGTTGTTAAAGGTGGACGTCGTTTCCGTTTTGCAGCTTTAGTTGTTGTCGGTGACAAAAACGGTCATGTAGGTTTCGGAACTGGTAAAGCACAAGAAGTACCAGAAGCGATCCGCAAAGCTGTTGAAGATGCGAAAAAGAATTTAATTGAAGTACCAATGGTTGGAACTACAATTCCACATGAAATCATCGGTCGATTCGGTGCAGGAAACGTTCTATTGAAGCCTGCTTCAGAAGGTACAGGAGTTATCGCTGGAGGCCCAGTGCGTGCGGTACTTGAGCTTGCTGGTCTAGCTGATATCCTTTCTAAATCTCTAGGTTCTAATACACCGATCAACATGATCCGCGCAACACTTCAAGGTTTAAGTGAGCTTAAACGTGCTGAAGATGTAGCGAAGCTTCGTGGAAAATCTGTAGAAGACCTGTTAGGATAAGGAGGGAACAATAATGGCAAATAAATTAGAAATTACCCTCAAACGCAGTGTAATCGGTCGCCCAGAAGATCAGCGTGTCACTGTTCGTACTCTTGGTCTTAAGAAAACAAACCAAACAGTCGTACATGAAGACAATGCAGCGATCCGCGGCATGATTAACAAGGTGTCTCATTTAGTTTCTGTTAAAGAACAATAAAACATTTTTAATCGATAAGGAGGTGCCCAAATGAAACTTCATGAATTGAAGCCTTCAGAAGGTTCACGTAAAGTACGCAACCGTGTTGGTCGTGGTATTGGATCAGGTAACGGTAAAACTTCTGGTAAAGGTCATAAAGGTCAAAACGCTCGTTCTGGCGGCGGTGTACGCCCTGGTTTCGAAGGTGGTCAGATGCCTTTATTCCAACGCCTTCCAAAACGTGGTTTTACAAACATCAACCGTAAAGATTACGCGGTAATCAACTTAGACAGATTAAACAGTTTTGACGAAGGAACGGAAGTAACTCCTGAACTTCTTCTAGAGACTGGTGCAATAAGCAAGTTAAAAGCAGGAGTAAAAATTCTTGGCAACGGTAAATTAGAAAAAAAATTAACTGTAAAAGCCAATAAATTCTCTGCTTCTGCGAAAGAAGCGATTGAAGCTGCTGGCGGTACAGCCGAGGTGATCTAACTTGTTTAAGACAATCTCCAATTTTATGCGCGTGAAAGATATACGGAATAAGATTATATTCACACTTTTAATGTTAGTCGTCTTTCGTATAGGTGCTTTCATCCCTGTGCCTAATGTGAACGCCGAAGTTCTCCAGGCACAGGATCAAATGAGTGTTTTCGGAATCCTCAACACGTTTGGGGGCGGGGCACTTTTCCAATTCTCCATTCTTGCAATGGGGATTATGCCGTATATCACTGCTTCGATCATCATTCAGCTCTTGCAGATGGATGTTGTTCCGAAGTTTACTGAGTGGTCAAAGCAAGGAGAGGTTGGCCGCCGAAAATTAGCACAATTCACAAGGTATTTTACAATTGTTCTAGGATTTATCCAGGCGTTAGGAATGTCATATGGATTCAACAATATGGCAGGAGGCATGCTGATTGAAAACCCTGGTGTATCAACGTATCTCTTAATTGCGGTCGTACTCACTGCGGGAACAGCATTTTTAATGTGGCTGGGCGAGCAGATTACTGCTCACGGTGTTGGTAACGGTATTTCGATTATTATCTTTGCCGGTATCATCGCTGGTATCCCTCAAACATTAAAACAAGTGTACGCTCAACAATTTGTAGGTGGAGATGGACAGCTGTTCATGCAAATCCTTAAAATTGCCCTTATTGTAATTGCCATTCTTGTCATTGTTATCGGTGTTATTTACATTCAAATGGCAGTGAGAAAGATTGCAATTCAATATTCAAAAGGTACTGGTCGTGCACAAATGTCTGCTAGTCAAGCTACGCACCTTCCATTGAAAGTGAATCCAGCAGGGGTGATTCCAGTCATCTTTGCCGTTTCTTTCATTATTACTCCGCAGACGATCGCATCGTTCTTCGGAACCAATAATGTGACAACTTGGATAACCAACAACTTTGACTATACTAAGCCAATCGGTATGACGATTTATGTAGCACTGATTGTTGCTTTCACATATTTTTATGCCTTTGTCCAAGTCAATCCTGAACAAATGGCTGAAAATCTGCAAAAGCAGGGTGGCTATATCCCGGGAGTTCGTCCAGGGAAAATGACTCAAGATAGAATTACGAGCATTTTGTACCGACTCACGTTTGTGGGCGCCATTTTCTTAGCCGTGATTTCAATACTTCCTATCTTTTTCATTCAATTCGCTGGATTACCTTCCGCTGCACAAATTGGCGGCACAAGTCTTCTCATTGTTGTAGGTGTTGCACTTGAAACAATGAAACAGCTTGAAAGCCAATTAGTGAAACGAAATTACCGTGGATTTATGAAATAAAACAGAGGGCTGGGCAGCTGCCCAACCTCTCTAAGTAAGGAAGGGGAAATCCGAAATGAACTTAGTCTTAATGGGGCTTCCGGGTGCTGGTAAAGGCACTCAGGCAGAACGAATTGTTGATGATTATGGGATCCCTCATATCTCAACAGGAGATATGTTCCGCGCTGCTATGAAAGAGGAGACACAACTTGGGCTCGAAGCAAAATCCTTTATCGATAAAGGAGAGCTTGTTCCTGATGAGGTCACAATCGGTATTGTTAGAGAAAGACTTGGCAAAAATGATTGTGAACAAGGTTTTCTTCTGGACGGATTTCCGCGAACAGTCGCTCAGGCTGAAGCTTTAGAAGAAATTCTAAAGGACCTTGGCAGAACGATTGATTATGTCATTAATATTAAAGTCGATAAAGATGCTTTGATGGAGCGTCTGACTGGCCGAAGAATTTGCAAAAATTGCGGAGCAACATATCATTTAGTATTTAATCCACCTGCGAAAGAAAATGTTTGCGACAAGTGTGGGGGCGAGCTTTATCAACGTGCAGATGATAATGCAGAAACCGTTTCGACTAGACTTGAAGTGAACTTAAAGCAGACTGAACCTTTACTGAACTTCTATTCAGAAAAAGGATATCTTGCAAACATTGATGGTGCGAAGCACATTAACGATGTATATGCAGATATCAAGGACCTGCTTGGAGGATTAAATAAATGATTATCTGTAAAACTCCTCGCGAGCTTGAGATTATGAGAGAAGCTGGACGTATTGTCGCACTGACTCATGAAGAGCTGAAGAAACACATAAAACCAGGTATTTCGACAAAAGAATTGGATCAAATTGCCGAACGTTTTATTACAAAGCAGGGTGCAATCCCATCTTTTAAAGGGTATAATGGTTTTCGCGGGAGCATTTGCGTTTCGGTGAATGAAGAACTCGTTCACGGTATTCCTGGTAAACGGGTTTTACGTGATGGTGACATCATTAGTATCGATATTGGCGCAAAGTTAAATGGCTATCATGGTGACTCTGCTTGGACTTATCCAGTTGGGGTAATCAGTGATGAAGACCGCAAACTACTGGAAGTCACAGAGGAATCTCTATATAAAGGCTTACAGGAAGCAAAGCCAGGCGAACGTCTGTCGAACATTTCCCATGCCATACAAACGTATGTTGAAAATGAGAATTTTTCAGTTGTTAGAGAATATGTTGGACATGGGGTCGGACAGGATCTTCATGAGGACCCTCAAATTCCTCATTATGGTCCGCCCAACAAAGGCCCGCGGCTAAAACCTGGGATGGTGTTGGCCATCGAACCGATGGTGAACGCAGGCAGCCGATATGTGAAAACATTGGCTGATAACTGGACGGTTGTAACGGTTGATGGGAAAAAGTGTGCTCATTTTGAGCATACGATTGCGATTACAGATACAGGTTTTGATATACTGACTAAGATTTAGGTCTTCACTGAAGCCTTTCAGGCCCAAATCGGGCAGGTTGTCTGTATAGTCCAAAGAAAGAACAAGATCAGTATACAGGTGTCATCGGCATGTTCGTTGGCTGCCATGTACTAATCGCAGACGGAGAAAAGCGTAAATTTCATTCTCCTAAGAAAAAATATCAATCATATAACCTTTTATGATTGCGTATCTCCGGAAGTTCAGAACAGTATATTCAAAACAGGTCGGGTGATAGATGAACAATTGAGAGATTCTCATTTGTACATTTGTCAGAGAGCAAGTTACTGATTTGAAGAAGGGAGAACACTTGAATGGCGAAAGACGATGTAATTGAAGTGGAAGGTACTGTAGCAGAAACTTTGCCAAACGCAATGTTCAAAGTTGAACTAGAGAATGGTCATACAGTTTTGGCTCATGTATCAGGAAAAATCCGTATGCACTTCATTCGCATTTTACCTGGAGACAAAGTTACGGTAGAATTATCTCCATATGACTTAACTCGTGGTAGAATTACGTACCGTTACAAATAAAGCAACTCCGGAAGAAGGAGGTTGGAAACACATGAAAGTGAGACCATCTGTTAAACCTATCTGTGAAAAATGTAAAGTGATTCGCAGAAAAGGAAAAGTAATGGTGATCTGTGAAAACCCAAAACATAAACAAAAACAAGGCTAATAACAAGGAGGTGCCCAAATCATGGCTCGTATTGCTGGTGTAGATATTCCACGTGATAAGCGTGTTGTCATTTCTTTAACATATGTTTTTGGAATTGGTCGTACGACTGCGCAACAAGTCCTTAAAGAAGCAGGTGTTTCTGAAGACACTCGCGTTCGCGATCTAACTGAAGACGAACTTGGTAAAATCCGTGATATCATTGACAAACTTAAAGTAGAAGGTGACCTTCGTCGTGAAGTTTCACTTAACATTAAGCGTCTAATTGAAATCGGAAGCTACCGCGGAATCCGTCATCGTAGAGGACTTCCTGTTCGTGGACAAAACACAAAAAACAACGCGCGTACTCGTAAAGGTCCGCGTCGTACTGTAGCTAACAAGAAAAAATAAGTAAAGGAGGTAGTTAAAGAATGGCTGCTGCTCGTAAACAAAATACGCGTAAACGTCGCGTGAAAAAGAATATTGAAGCTGGAATCGCTCATATTCGTTCCACTTTCAACAACACGATTGTAACGATTACTGATGTTCATGGAAACGCAATTTCTTGGTCAAGTGCTGGTGCATTAGGATTCAGAGGTTCTCGTAAATCTACTCCTTTCGCTGCACAAATGGCTGCTGAAACTGCTGCTAAAGGTTCTATCGAACATGGTCTTAAAACACTTGAAGTAACTGTTAAAGGTCCTGGTTCTGGTCGTGAAGCTGCAATTCGTGCGCTTCAAGCTGCTGGTCTTGAAGTTACTGCAATTAGAGACGTAACTCCAGTTCCTCATAACGGATGCCGTCCACCAAAACGTCGCCGCGTGTAATTTGTTTGTATAGATTTTGTGTCCCTGTCAATAATGGGTTATGATACAGTTATTTATGAGACGAATACACGACTCGTTGCCTGAGCACATACGGGACTAAACAATGAGGAATTTCGGATGGAATCTCATATGATTCTATTCGAGGTTTCGACGTTTTGAAGGAGGGTTTTATTAGATGATCGAAATTGAAAAACCAAAAATCGAAACGGTTGAAATCAGCGACGATGCCAAGTATGGCAAGTTTGTCGTAGAGCCACTTGAGCGTGGATATGGTACCACTTTAGGGAACTCCCTTCGTCGTATCCTTTTATCCTCACTTCCTGGTGCAGCTGTAACATCGATCCAGATAGATGGTGTCTTACACGAATTCTCAACGATCGAAGGCGTGGTTGAAGATGTTACAACGATTATCTTAAACATTAAAAAGCTTGCACTCAAAATCTACTCTGAAGAAGAGAAGACGCTTGAAATTGATGTACAAGATGAAGGTACTGTAACAGCTGCTGATATTACACACGACAGCGATATTGAAATCTTAAATCCAGATCTTCACATCGCAACTCTTGGCAAGAATGCGAGCTTCCGTGTTCGCTTAACTGCACAAAGAGGTCGCGGGTATAATCCTGCTGATGCAAACAAAAGAGACGATCAGCCAATCGGTGTGATTCCGATCGACTCAATCTATACACCTGTATCTCGTGTGACTTATCAAGTGGAGAACACCCGTGTTGGGCAAATCACAAACTATGATAAATTAACACTAGATGTATGGACTGATGGAAGCACAGGACCGAAAGAAGCGATCGCTCTAGGTTCTAAGATTTTAACTGAACACCTGAATATTTTCGTTGGGTTAACTGACGAAGCTCAGCATGCTGAAATCATGGTTGAGAAAGAAGAAGACCAAAAAGAAAAAGTGCTTGAAATGACAATTGAAGAGCTTGATCTTTCTGTTCGTTCTTACAACTGTTTGAAGCGTGCGGGTATTAACACTGTTCAAGAGCTTGCTAACAAGACAGAAGAGGATATGATGAAAGTTCGTAACCTTGGACGTAAATCTCTTGAAGAAGTGAAAGCGAAACTAGAAGAACTTGGACTGGGTCTTCGTAAAGACGATTGACTAGTTTCATTGTGAACTAGGATTTTCGTGTGTTTTTTATTCATACAGCATCTCTAATTAAGGAGGGGACATCACATGGCATACAGAAAGCTAGGACGCACTAGTGCACAACGTAAAGCAATGCTTCGTGACCTAACGACTGATTTGATCATCAACGAACGCATCGAAACAACTGAAACACGTGCGAAAGAACTTCGCTCTGTAGTTGAAAAAATGATCACTCTTGGCAAACGCGGAGATCTTCATGCTCGCCGTCAAGCTGCAGCTTACATTCGTAATGAAGTAGCTAACGCTGAAACAAACCAAGATGCACTTCAAAAATTATTCGCTGACGTTGCAACTCGCTACGAAGATCGCCAAGGTGGATACACTCGTATCATGAAGCTTGGACCTCGTCGCGGCGATGGCGCACCAATGGCTGTCATTGAATTAGTTTAATCACATATCGTGTATCTAAGAAAGGGCGGGACAGTTCATAACTGGATCTATGCCCTTTTTTAGGTACTACGGCTTTTTTTAGGAATAAGCAAAGAAGAGGTTGAGCTGAGAGGAGGTCCGGTAGAGATGGGGAAGACATTAATTGACGTAAAGGACATTGTATTTCGTTATCACAAGGATGCGGACAAGCCCGCTTTAGATCAAGTGTCACTGCATGTGAATCAAAATGAATGGCTCGCCATTGTTGGTCATAACGGTTCAGGTAAATCCACACTTGCCCGTGTGCTGAATGGGCTCATTTTACCGGATGCTGGTACGGTCAAGGTTGGAGAGATTGAGCTCAAAGAAGAAAGTGTTTGGGATATTCGCAAAAAGGTCGGAATGGTCTTTCAAAACCCAGATAACCAATTTGTGGGCTCAACGGTTCGTGATGATGTGGCTTTTGGTTTAGAAAATAACGGGGTTGAGCGGGAATTGATGATAGAACGTGTAGATTGGGCTGTCAAACAGGTCAATATGCAGGAGTTTCTTGATCAAGAGCCGCACCATCTATCAGGCGGGCAGAAGCAGAGAGTCGCTATTGCAGGTGTGCTTGCCGCAAGCCCTGACATCATGATCTTGGATGAAGCAACATCAATGCTTGATCCGATTGGCCGTGAAGAAGTGTTAGAGACTGTTAGACTACTGAAGGAACAAGGAACAGTCACAGTCATTTCCATCACACATGATTTAGACGAGGCTGCCAAGGCAGACCGCGTCATTGTGATGAATGGCGGGAAGAAATTTGCCGAGGGAACGCCAGAGGAAGTATTTGAACTAGATGAACAGCTGGTTCAGATTGGACTTGATCTGCCATTTTCCTATCGCTTGAGCAAGCAACTGAAGCAGCAAGGTGTGCCGCTTGCAAATGCCCATTTGACACAAGAAGGATTGGTGAAAGAGCTATGGACATTACGATCAAAGAATTAGAGCATCGTTATCAAATGAAAACGCCGTTTGAGCGTCTCGCTTTGTATGATGTCAATGCTTCCATCAAAGAGGGCAGCTATGTCGCTGTCATTGGTCATACGGGCTCTGGCAAGTCTACATTGCTGCAGCATTTAAATGGATTGCTCAAACCAACGAAGGGGAGCATTGCGCTTGGAGAGACAGTTTTACAAGCCAATAAAAAGCAGAAGGATATGAAACCCCTCCGGAAAAAGGTAGGCATCGTATTTCAGTTTCCTGAGCATCAGCTCTTTGAGGAAACCATCCTCAAGGATATCTGCTTTGGCCCGATGAACTTCGGTGTTCCTCAAGAGAAGGCAGAAGCGAAGGCGAAGGAGATGCTGAAACTGGTGGGTCTTCCTGAATCCCTATTATCTCGGTCTCCCTTTGAACTAAGCGGCGGTCAAATGAGACGTGTGGCGATTGCAGGCGTTTTAGCGATGGAGCCAGAAGTGCTTGTGCTTGATGAGCCGACTGCTGGGCTGGATCCACGCGGGCGGAAGGAAATCATGGACATGTTCTATGACCTTCATCAAAAGGCAAACCTCACCACGATCCTGGTCACACACAGTATGGAGGATGCCGCTCATTATGCGGATCAAATGATTGTGATGCATAAAGGGACAGTGAAGGCGACAGGCACGCCGAGAGAGTTGTTTGCCAATCGTACAGATATGTCTTCATTTGGTCTCGACCTCCCGGAAACGATTAAATTCCAGCAGACTGTAGAAGAAAAGCTTGGTATTACGTTTCCAAGGCCGCTTCTGACCATGGATGAAATGGCAGAAGCCTTAACAGCTCTTTATCAGGAGGACACGACATCATGATGGATAGTATGATTATCGGCAAATATGTGCCAGGTTCATCCTTTGTCCATCGTCTTGATCCAAGGACAAAGCTGTTATCAATTTTCTTTTTTGTCTTTATTGTCTTTTTTGCTAATAATTACATCACTTACGGGCTTTTAGGTGTCTTTACCATTCTTGTGGTGATGGTTTCTCAGGTGCCGCTATACTTTATTCTCAAGGGAATGAAGCCGATCCTATGGATTGTCCTGTTTACCTTTATTCTGCATATTTTCATGACAAAGGATGGCGCCTTGCTATTCCACTTTGGTTTCCTGAATATTTATGAAGAAGGTTTAAAGCAGGGGATCTTCATTTCACTCCGTTTTGTCTATCTCATAATGATGACGACACTTCTTACGTTAACCACAACGCCTATAGAAGTGACAGACGGAATGGAGAAGCTGCTGCACCCATTCCGTAAAATCAAACTGCCCGTTCATGAGCTTGCTCTCATGATGTCCATCTCTCTTCGGTTTATTCCGACTTTACTAGAAGAGACGGACAAAATCATGAAGGCTCAAATGGCACGAGGCGTTGATTTTACAAGCGGACCTCTAAAGGATCGCATGAAAGCCATCGTTCCTTTGCTTGTTCCTCTTTTCGTCAGTGCGTTTAAGCGTGCAGAAGAACTGGCGACCGCGATGGAAGCGAGAGGCTACCGCGGGGGAGAAGGACGGACGAAATACCGTCAGCTTGTCTGGGGTATGAAGGACACGTTCACGCTGCTTCTATTCATCCTGTTAACAGCGCTCCTTGTGCTGCTTAGAAATTAGGTGATTCCTAGATGAAGGTCAAATGTACTGTAACCTACGATGGGACACATTTTAAAGGCTATCAGGTGCAGCCAGGGCAGCGAACCGTACAGACGGAGATCGAGTCTGCCCTTGCAAGAATGCACAAACAGGATGAACTGATTCCGATTGTAGCTTCCGGCCGAACAGACAGCGGTGTTCATGCAAAGGGACAGGTCATCCATTTTGAGACCCCGCTCTCGATCCCGATGGAGAGATGGCCTTTTGCCCTCAACAGCCTGCTGCCGGATGATATCCGTGTTCTAAAGGCTGAGGAGGTCGATGATTCGTTTCATGCCAGATTTGGTGTTGTTTCGAAGGAGTACCGTTATAAGGTCTCAACAGAAACACACCAAAATGTGTTCACGAGACAGTATGCCTGCCACTATCCTTACCGGCTGGATATCGATAAAATGAGAGAAGCCGCTGAGCACTTGATTGGGACACATGACTTTACAAGCTTTTGTGCGGCCAATACAGAGGTTCAGGACAAGGTGAGGGATATTTATGCCCTCGAGTGGAAAAACGTCTCAGACGGGCTTGAAATGCGTGTGAGAGGGAATGGTTTTTTATACAACATGGTGCGGATTATCGCTGGAACATTGCTTGAAATCGGTTCTGGTAAATTTCACCCTGAGGAGATAAAAGCCATGCTTGCCGCCCGAAATCGCGAAGCGGCAGGCAAGACTGCGCCTAGTCACGGACTGTATTTATGGGAAGTTTTCTATGACAACTAAACCAGGTGTAACATGTTCTTGACACAGGAAGCAGAAAGTTATAAGATATCATATGGTATGTATTTCAACCCCACAAATAAGCCCCGGAAGACTTATCTGTGTTTTGAAATAGAACGTAGCATTTGATTCAAGGAAAATTCATTGATTTATTTAGGAGGGAAACTCATGCGTACAACACCAATGGCGAACGCAAGCACAATTGAGCGCAAATGGCTAGTTGTTGATGCGGCAGGCAAGACTCTAGGTCGTCTTTCTACTGAAGTAGCATCACTTTTGCGCGGTAAGCACAAACCAACTTATACACCACACGTTGATACAGGTGATCATGTGATCATTATCAATGCTGAGAAAATCGAATTAACTGGTAAGAAATTGACGGACAAAATTTACTACCGTCACACTATGCACCCAGGTGGTTTGAAACAAAGAACTGCTCTTGAGATGCGTACAAACTACCCTGAAAAAATGTTGGAGCTTGCTATCAAAGGTATGCTTCCAAAGGGTCCACTAGGTCGTCAAATGTTCAAAAAATTAAATGTGTACCGTGGTTCTGAGCATCCACATCAAGCACAACAACCTGAAGTTTACGAACTTCGCGGTTAATTATAAGGGAGGTTAACAATTTGGCACAGGTTCAATATTACGGTACAGGTCGTCGTAAAAGTTCTGTAGCGCGCGTTCGCTTAGTTCCAGGTGAAGGCCGTATCGTCGTTAATAATCGTGAAATTACTGAATACATTCCATTCGCTGCTTTAATCGAAGACGTGAAACAGCCTTTGAACATCACAGAAACAGCTAACAGCTACGATGTTCTTGTAAATGTTCACGGTGGTGGATTCTCTGGTCAAGCTGGAGCAATTCGTCACGGTATTTCTCGTGCTCTTCTAGAAGTAGATCCTGAGTACCGTACATCACTTAAACGTGCTGGACTTCTTACTCGTGACCCACGTATGAAAGAGCGTAAGAAATACGGTCTTAAAGGCGCACGTCGCGCACCTCAGTTCTCAAAACGTTAATCAATTTTATATTGTATGGACGTTTTACAAAGGTTTGTTACAGACAACCCTTATAAAAAAAGCATCAGCATCCTGCTGGTGCTTTTTTATTTGTGTTTTTTTCTGTTTGGAAACATATAAAATAGGATCATAGCAAGGTTTCTGTTTAAAAAACGAAGTCTATGGAGGGTGTCATATGAATCTAACAACAGAAAGGTGTATCATTCGATCATTTTCTGAGGATGATTGGCATGATGTTTATGCATATACATCTGATCCGGCGGTAATGAAGTATATTCCGGAAGGTGTTTTTTCTAAAGAAAATGCGCAGGAATTTGTTAAAAATAATCGTCTTAAAACAGCTAAGAATTTTGCTGTTCTATTAAAAGTAGATCAGATATGCATCGGGCATATCGTGTTCCATCCATACTTTGGTGAGCACACATATGAAATTGGCTGGGTCTTCAATCCTGCCTATCAAAACAAAGGCTATGCATCAGAAGCGGCTTATGCCGTTCTGCATCATGGTTTTCACACAATGAATTTACATCGAATCATTGCCACTTGTCAGCCTGAAAATGTGCCATCTTGGAGAGTGATGGAGAAAATGGGGATGAGGAGAGAGGGGGATTTTAAAAAATGTATACCACAAGGAAATGAGTGGTGGGATGAGTTTTACTATGCCATCTTACAAGAGGAATGGTTCGTGAAGAGGGCTTGATCAGTTTTCATGATATGAAGTACTTTGATGAAAAAGCAGCTGAACAAATCTTATATGAGAATGGTATTTTGGTAAGTGAAAACAATTTTCCATCCATCATAGGAGGTGCTTTCATTGAATTTAAATCAATTGACATTTAGAGAAGCCGTGCAAGAAGACCTCGACAAAATCGTCTTCATGCTTTCAGATGATAAGTTAGGTCAAAAGAGAGAGCGTTACACTCACCCATTATTAGAAAGCTATATCAAAGCCTTTCATTCAATCGATGCTGATCCAAATATTGAACTCATTGTTGCGTGTGATCAGGAAGAAGCAGTTGGTGTTCTTCAGTTAACCATGACGCCATTTCTTACACATCAAGGGGGATGGAGAGCATCCATTGAAGGAGTTCGTACGGCTTCGAGTCATAGAGGAAAAGGAGTCGGTTCACTGCTTATCAAGTGGGCCATTCAACGCGCAAGCGACCGCGGCTGTCAAATGATTCAACTGACAACAGATAAACAGAGGCCAGAAGCACGACGTTTTTATGAGAAATTAGGGTTTGAAGCCACGCATGTAGGAATGAAGCTGCATCTGCCCCATGAATAAGGATATCAAGAAGCGGAGGATTCACGAGTCTCTGCCTTTTTTGTGCCTTTATTTGAAATATTTGTTATATTGAATATGTAAATCCTCTGTTATTTGGAAAGGAGAAACATGTTACTCAAAGTCGGTCTAGTTGTCATAGGTGTGGTTATACTTTACGTGGTGGTTCAAGTCTTGTTGTATAAAAGAGATATGAAGAAAACGAAGGAAGATCTTTTGACATTTGTCGCAAAAAACAAAAAGGACGTTTCAGTGACAATCATTGAAAATGATGATGTGGTGTTAGAATGGAATGCTGATCAAAAAACACCGCTTGCAAGTACGGTGAAATTAGTTGTTTTATTTCATTTTGTTAAAGCTGTATCGAGCGGCGCCATTAAGCTAGAGGAAAAAGTGGCATTGTCTGATATAGAGCGTTTTTATATTGATAGAACAGACGGTGGTGCGCACGCGTACTGGCTGGAGGTCAATGATTTTTCTGAGCATGCGGCTTTATTAGATGTTGCCAAAGGGATGATGCAATTCAGTTCGAATGCTTGTACGGATTATTTGATTGACCGGCTGGGCTTAGAAAAGATCAATGATCAGATGAAACAAGTAGGTCTTACAGAACATGGTGAACTCATGCCGCTGACGCCGATGATTTTGTGGTCCGCTTATGTATCTAATCGTCGGCGGGATGCATTCAAGAAAATGAGCGGTGTATCCGAAGAACAATACAAATCTCTAATGAATGAGATTTTTAATATCATGAAAAATGACCCAGAGCATAAAAAGGCGTTAGAAGAAAAAATGAAAAAAAAGAACTTATTAGGGTGGCGTATACAATCATTACTGACGCAAAAAATGACAAAGTCTACAACCAATGAATATACATATTTTATGAAACGTCTTCATGACGAGCTGTTAACAACAGAAGAAAAAAGTCTTTTTAGCCAAATCGTACTGGGAGAAACATTGAAAAAGGAAACAGATCAATATTTTTGGTATAAAGGCGGAGCAACATTGTTTGTTTTCACAGGTGCTTTATATCGAAGAACAGATACATCCTCTATCTCCATCTCTCTTTTTATCAATGATCCGAAAGCGAACAATTCTCATTGGATTGGGGAAGTATTCAACGAATTTATGCTTACTGCAGCAGTGGATCAAAACTTTCGACAACGTTTGATTCAGGCTTTCACTACATAAACATCAAAAAACAGAGGGAAACTTCCCTCTGTTTTATTATTTCTGCATTGGAAACGCTTTGTATACATCTTGGCGTTTCTCTTTTGACTTCACAATTTCATCAACCAGTTCCTTTTGCCAAAGCGCTGTATCGTCTTTGTACTTTTTAAAAGGGTGAGGGAGCTTTTTTTCTAGTTGTTTTCTTTTAAACGTGACGGACGGCTCGTCTTTAGAGCTCATGTTCAGTGTCACTTGCTCTACGTTATCAACAAGAATAAAAAGTGCGATTGCGTTGTATAAATACGTTTTTTCAACCGTGTCCTTTTGATCAAACCAGAAGGCGTCAAACTGTTCTTCTGTATAGCCGTCATTTTCTTTTAACCCATACGTGACGTTTAATGCTTTTCCATCAATGATTTCAAATTCACAAATTACGCCTCCAGGAAGATCTGATAAGATTTCACGAATGGCTGAATTGTCACCGAGATACGTGTTTTTGTGTTTTGAAAGTTGTTTTAAGGATATGTCTTCTATTCCTTTTATATCGCTCTTTTTCTCTGTGGCTTGAATGCTGCATGCAGATAGGACGACTGTTAATAGCAGCAGGATATACATCCATTTCTTCATTAATTTTGCCCCTTTATCATTCTTTCTATATTAAAATGCCAATTTTATAACAATTTTCCAATTTGGTCGTTCGCCACTCGTCATTTCCATTTACTGAACTGCATGTTTTGTTCAAACCAACGAACAATACAAAGAAAAAAGGAGTTCAGTCCATGGCAGAAGTGCTTTCATTTTATCAACTGAAAACAAAACGAGATGTCACGCTTGAAAAGAAGCTTTTGCGTACATTGTCTCTTCAACAAGTGACGGCTGCTTCCGAAATATTCACGAAGAAGCTGTTTCCATTTGCAGATGATCCAGCCGGTATTATGAGTGATGGCTGCATCGATTTCGCCATTGAAGCTTTTTTAGCTGGCGGGAGGTACGGTGAGTCGAGTAAATACGGCGAATCGTTCGACGATATCAAGAAGCGGTCCTCTCAGGAGGAAACTGAGCTGATTGAAGAGCTGGCAGGATGCTTGCAATCGTGGGGGAATATGTTCCGTATGGAGCGGAAGATGTCGTGTTTGTATCCATCTGCGAAAGAATTTTTAAGCATGTGGTGGCAGGAAGGCTTTCGTGAATCAGAAAAAAGACACAAGCTTCGGCTGCACTAAGCATATTTCCAGCCCTTGTCCCATATCTATAAAATAATGGTGTATGGGAGGGACAGGGATGAAAAGAAAGCTGAAGTGGACAGGGTTTTTAATTGGGTTTATTGTCCTCTTATTCTTATTCAGGTTTCAATTTCTAAATGATGATTCATGGAAATCGTGGAATTTGCCTTTAAGCGGGAAGATCATCTATTTAGATCCGGGTCACGGCGGCCCAGATGGAGGGGCTGTAGGAGGAGAGCTGCTTGAGAAAGAGATTGCTCTAGATGTATCCATGAAGATACGTGACTATTTGCAGGAGCAGGGAGCGCTCGTTCTCATGACCCGAGAGGATGATTCTGATTTATCATCAAAGAATACAAGGGGATATGCCCGAAAGAAAGCGGAGGATTTAAGGAACCGCGTAAAAGTCATCAATGAATCTGAAGCGGATCTCTATTTAAGCATTCATTTAAATGCGATACCATCTAACAAATGGAGCGGGGCGCAGACGTTTTTTTATGGAAAGTATGAAGAAAATGAAAAGGCAGCGAAGTTCATTCAAGATGAATTGCGCAGAAACCTTGAAAACACAGATCGAAAGGCGAAGCGGATCAACGGCATTTATTTAATGCAAAATGTCACAAAGCCAGGAGCTCTTGTGGAAATTGGATTTCTCTCCAATCCAAAAGAGGCTGGCCAGCTGGCAACACCTAAATATCAGGATCAAATTGCCGCCTCTATTTATAAAGGGATTTTAAGATATTTAACAGAGCAAAAAGAGCCGCCTGAATAAGGGGCTTTTTCCTTTTGATCGCAGGCAAACAGGACAGACATTGTAAGGATATGTATGATATACTTGGATTGTAAACGAATTCAATAAAGGTGAGGTTCTGCTATGATCGGACAAGATGATGTGAGAAAACTAGTTGGGAAGATGGACGAACCTTTCCTTCATATACCGCTTGGTGAGCTGGATGCCATCAAGGAAATCAGCCTAAAGCCTGAGAAAGAGCATGTGAGCCTGAAGGTGGCTATTGCAAAAACAGGCACTGCTGAGCAGATGAAACTGCAGCAAGACATCGTACAAGCCTTGAAATCAGCAGGCGCTAACACAGTAGGACTTCGTTTTGAGGAACTACCTCAGGAAACACTTGAAAAGTTTATGCCATCACAAGAAGAGGAAGAAACCCTGCTTAACTCTAAAAACCCGCCTGAGTTCTTAGCGATTGCGAGTGGAAAGGGCGGCGTTGGTAAATCGACTGTTTCAGTTAACCTTGCTGTAGCGCTCGCTCGTCTAGGGAAAAAAGTCGGGCTGATTGATGCTGATATTTATGGCTTTAGTGTACCGGATATGATGGGAATCACTGTCAGACCAACAGTTAAAGGGGAAAAAATTATTCCTGTGGAGCGCTTTGGAGTCAAAGTGATTTCAATGGGCTTTTTTGTTGAAGAAAATGCACCGGTTATTTGGAGAGGGCCGATGCTTGGAAAAATGTTAAATAACTTCTTCCACGAAGTTGAGTGGGGAGAATTAGATTACTTACTATTAGACCTTCCGCCTGGAACGGGAGATGTGGCGCTTGATATTCATACAATGCTGCCTAGCTGTAAAGAAATCATTGTTACTACACCGCATCCTACGGCTGCCTTCGTTGCAGCAAGAGCAGGCGCAATGGCACTGCAAACAGATCATGAAGTGCTCGGTGTCGTTGAGAATATGAGCTATTATGAAAGCAAAAAAACAGGTGAGAAGGAATACGTCTTTGGAAAAGGCGGCGGGGACAAGCTGGCTGAAGAGCTGCGTGTATCAGTCCTTGGCCAAATTCCTTTAAGACAGCCTGATTGGAATGAGGATGATTTTGCGCCTTCTGTCTATGATGCAAGTCATCCAACAGGAGAAGTGTATCAACACATTGCGAATAAAGTCATTGAACAATTAGCAGTGAAAGCATAATAAAAGCCCGAGTGGATCAATGCCACTCGGGTGATGTTTAACTGTCGCTTCCTTCGCTGCCTTGCGATCCGGAATCACTGCTGCTTTCAGATGCTGCCTTTTTGAGCTCATCTTCGAATTTCTTCTTATAAAGAGGGCTGCTTAATGTTTCCGTAATGACTTTTTCTAAGTGCTTTCTAAACTCTTTGCTTTTTACCAGTTCACCGTATTTCTTTTCCATCTCAGGATCCTTGAGAATATCCATCATCAGCTGTTGATAGTCAGGATCCTTCATTAACTGTTTTAACATCCTTTCATGCTGTTGCTGCATGGATTTTGCGAAAGTCTCGGCAAATTTAGAATCCTCAAAGACCTTCTTCCAGAACTCTTTGCCTTTATCAGAAGTCAGTGTTTTCTCTATCGTTTTTTTCACAGTTTGTTCATCCATTACCAAAGCTTCATTCATTGCCTCGTCATTTAATAACTGTTGAATGGCCTTTTTACCGTCATCTGTCTTTAATATATCGACGACCATTTTTTTTGTTTCGTCATAGTCCATATTAGATGAGGATTGGGTTTTGGGAGCACAAGCTGTTAGAGATAAAAGAAGAAAACAGCTCACTATACGCAAGATGCCTTTTGACATACTGTGGCTCCTTTCGTTACATGTCTTACTTTTAATATGAATGTTTCACGTAAATTTATACATAACAAAAATAGGGGTTGGATCAATTCAATGAAAAGTCGGGATTTAGTTCGTTTTTTCTTCTCTGTGCTAGCTGTTGGAGCGGTCATTACAAGCGTAGTAGGCTTTGCGCTGGAGTGGGGAAAATATCAGAAGCTTTTTATATCGTTTGAAATTCTAGAGATCGCATCTGTGTTGTTTTGGTTCATTGGTGTAGGGATGATCTTTAGTGTCATTAGCCAGATGGGGTTTGTTGTCTTCTTGACGGTGCACCGGTTTGCGTTAGAGCTCTTCCGGTCACATTCTTTATGGAATACCATTCAGCTGTTTCTTGTGATTTTTGTGCTGTTTGATTTAGCTTACTTGCGATTTTTGTTTTTCGGGGAGAATGAATCATTTCTTCCATACTTGTGGCTGCCTTTATTTATCGGTGTGTTTGCTTTGATCGTGGCTTACTTTAAACAGCAGCAGTCCTCTAAGAAAACATTTATTTCTGCAATGTTTCTCATGGTCGTCATCACGTCGTTAGAATGGTTCCCGGCGCTCAGAGTCAATGAAGAGGACTGGCTGTATTTAATGCTATTCCCGCTATTAGGCTGTAATGCGTTTCAGCTATTAGCGATGCCGCGGTTTTCAAAAGCGAAAGCTACTTAACTTCCGATGACTTTGTTTTCGTGTTGGAGATCAGTTCGCCAACCGTCACATTTTTTAAATGCTTTTCTTTTATTTGTTTCAAAATAGCAGGTAAGGCTTGAGCGGTTTGGGTTGCTGAATCCGAGGCGTGAAGGAGAACAATGTCTCCGCTTTTCATTCGGTCATTTACATTCTGAACAATCTGGTCGACACCCGGATTCAGCCAATCCTGTGAATTAATGCTGTAATGAACAACGGTATAACCGTACTGAGTGGCAATTTTCAGTGCTGTTTCGTTAAACTGTCCAGTCGGCGGTCTTAATAGTTGAATGTCATCTAGTCCAAGCTTTTGAAATGTATTTTGTGCACGGACAAGATCTTGCTTGATTTCACTATCCTCAAGCTGGCTATAATTTTTATAAGCATAGCCGAGGCTTCCAATTTGGTGGCCGTCCTCCCTAATTTGTTTCACGATATCAGGATGACGCTCAGCCCAAGAAGCAGACAGAAAGAAAGTGGCGTTCTTTATGCCGTACTCTCGAAGGATATTTAAAATAGGAACAGCCTTCTCATCCCCCCAGCCAATATTAAAAGTGAGAGAGATATGCTTTGATGAAGTCTCGCCTTTATAAATGGCTCGGGGTCCATGTTCAGTTTTAAATACCGACAGCGGCGGTGCCTTTTGTACATAAAAAAAGGTTGCAGCTGCAAGGGCTGCTACAAGAATAATGACAACTTGCTTCAGCCGTTTAATAGGCAACACATATAATCGACTCAATTCAAACACTCCTGCCTTGTCCAAGATTGTTACTTGATTGTATGCAGGACAAGGATTTAAGATGCTTAATAAAACTATTTCAAAAAAAATTTTGAAAAGGCGTTGACCAAAAGAATGTTTTCGTGATATATTATTAATCGTCGCTGACACACAGTGACAAACACAAAACGCTTCGGGAAATAAACTTGAAAAAAGTTGTTGACATAAGATGAAGCGAAATGTTATATTATTAAAGCCGCTAAGAACGGCGAAGATGATCTTTGAAAACTAA
>NZ_LKIC01000020.1:0-3033 GCF_001482475.1 Bacillus sp. G1(2015b)
TAGAATATAGGTTAAGTCCTCGATCTATTAGTATCTGTCAGCTCCACGTGTCACCACGCTTCCACCTCAGACCTATCAACCTGATCATCTTTCAGGGATCTTACTTCCTTGCGGAATGGGAAATCTCATCTTGAGGGGGGCTTCATGCTTAGATGCTTTCAGCACTTATCCCGTCCGCACATAGCTACCCAGCGATGCCCTTGGCAGAACAACTGGTACACCAGCGGTGCGTCCATCCCGGTCCTCTCGTACTAAGGACAGCTCCTCTCAAATTTCCTGCGCCCGCGACGGATAGGGACCGAACTGTCTCACGACGTTCTGAACCCAGCTCGCGTACCGCTTTAATGGGCGAACAGCCCAACCCTTGGGACCGACTACAGCCCCAGGATGCGATGAGCCGACATCGAGGTGCCAAACCTCCCCGTCGATGTGGACTCTTGGGGGAGATAAGCCTGTTATCCCCGGGGTAGCTTTTATCCGTTGAGCGATGGCCCTTCCATGCGGAACCACCGGATCACTAAGCCCGACTTTCGTCCCTGCTCGACTTGTAGGTCTCGCAGTCAAGCTCCCTTGTGCCTTTACACTCTGCGAATGATTTCCAACCATTCTGAGGGAACCTTTGGGCGCCTCCGTTACATTTTAGGAGGCGACCGCCCCAGTCAAACTGCCCACCTGACACTGTCTCCCTGCCCGATAAGGGCAGCGGGTTAGAAGGTCAATACAGCCAGGGTAGTATCCCACCGATGCCTCCACCGAAGCTAGCGCTCCGGTTTCCAAGGCTCCTACCTATCCTGTACAAGCTGTACCAACATTCAATATCAGGCTGCAGTAAAGCTCCACGGGGTCTTTCCGTCCTGTCGCGGGTAACCTGCATCTTCACAGGTACTATAATTTCACCGAGTCTCTCGTTGAGACAGTGCCCAGATCGTTGCGCCTTTCGTGCGGGTCGGAACTTACCCGACAAGGAATTTCGCTACCTTAGGACCGTTATAGTTACGGCCGCCGTTTACTGGGGCTTCAATTCGCACCTTCGCTTACGCTAAGCGCTCCTCTTAACCTTCCAGCACCGGGCAGGCGTCAGCCCCTATACTTCGCCTTACGGCTTCGCAGAGACCTGTGTTTTTGCTAAACAGTCGCCTGGGCCTATTCACTGCGGCTTCTCGGGGCTTTAACACCCTAAGAAGCACCCCTTCTCCCGAAGTTACGGGGTCATTTTGCCGAGTTCCTTAACGAGAGTTCTCTCGATCACCTTAGGATTCTCTCCTCGCCTACCTGTGTCGGTTTGCGGTACGGGCACCTCTCACCTCGCTAGAGGCTTTTCTTGGCAGTGTGGAATCAGGAACTTCGCTACTAAATTTCGCTCGCCATCACAGCTCAGCCTTTACGGGAAACGGATTTGCCTATTTCCCAGCCTAACTGCTTGGACGCGGATATCCAATACCGCGCTTACCCTATCCTCCTGCGTCCCCCCATTGCTCAAATGGTGAGGAGGTGGTACAGGAATATCAACCTGTTGTCCATCGCCTACGCCTTTCGGCCTCGGCTTAGGTCCCGACTAACCCTGAGCGGACGAGCCTTCCTCAGGAAACCTTAGGCATTCGGTGGACGGGATTCTCACCCGTCTTTCGCTACTCATACCGGCATTCTCACTTCTAAGCGCTCCACCAGTCCTTCCGGTCTGGCTTCACAGCCCTTAGAACGCTCTCCTACCACTGTTCGTAAGAACAGTCCGCAGCTTCGGTGATACGTTTAGCCCCGGTACATTTTCGGCGCAGAGTCACTCGACCAGTGAGCTATTACGCACTCTTTAAATGGTGGCTGCTTCTAAGCCAACATCCTGGTTGTCTAAGCAACTCCACATCCTTTTCCACTTAACGTATACTTTGGGACCTTAGCTGGCGGTCTGGGCTGTTTCCCTTTCGACTACGGATCTTATCACTCGCAGTCTGACTCCCAAGGATAAGTCATCGGCATTCGGAGTTTGACTGAATTCGGTAACCCGGTAGGGGCCCCTAGTCCAATCAGTGCTCTACCTCCGAGACTCTTACCTTGAGGCTAGCCCTAAAGCTATTTCGGAGAGAACCAGCTATCTCCAGGTTCGATTGGCATTTCACCCCTACCCACACCTCATCCCCGCACTTTTCAACGTGCGTGGGTTCGGGCCTCCATTCAGTGTTACCTGAACTTCACCCTGGACATGGGTAGATCACCTGGTTTCGGGTCTACGACCACGTACTCATGCGCCCTATTCAGACTCGCTTTCGCTGCGGCTCCGCATCTTCTGCTTAACCTTGCACGGGATCGTAACTCGCCGGTTCATTCTACAAAAGGCACGCCATCACCCGTTAACGGGCTCTGACTACTTGTAGGCACACGGTTTCAGGATCTATTTCACTCCCCTTCCGGGGTGCTTTTCACCTTTCCCTCACGGTACTGGTTCACTATCGGTCACTAGGGAGTATTTAGCCTTGGGAGATGGTCCTCCCGGATTCCGACGGAATTTCACGTGTTCCGCCGTACTCAGGATCCACTCTGGAGAGAACAACATTTCAGTTACAGGGCTGTTACCTTCTTTGGCGGGCCTTTCCAGACCTCTTCGCTTATATCGTTCCTTTGTAACTCCGTATAGAGTGTCCTACAACCCCAAGAGGCAAGCCTCTTGGTTTGGGCTGTTCCCGTTTCGCTCGCCGCTACTCAGGGAATCGCATTTGCTTTCTCTTCCTCCGGGTACTTAGATGTTTCAGTTCCCCGGGTATGCCTTCTCATACTCTATGTATTCAAGTATGGATACTACTCCATTACGAGCAGTGGGTTTCCCCATTCGGAAATCTCCGGATCAAAGCTTGCTTACAGCTCCCCGAAGCATATCGGTGTTCGTCCCGTCCTTCATCGGCTCCTAGTGCCAAGGCATCCACCGTGCGCCCTTTCTAACTTAACCATTTCTTACTTTAGAAAGAATCACTATGTGTGATGAACTTTGCATTGCATTCAATGTGAATGTATTACTTATTGTTATCTAGTTTTCAAAGAACA
>NZ_LKIC01000022.1:0-254 GCF_001482475.1 Bacillus sp. G1(2015b)
TCTTGTTTAGTTTTGAAGGAACTTGCAAAAGATCCTACAACATCATATCTTCGATATGAAAGATGGGCCTGTAGCTCAGCTGGTTAGAGCGCACGCCTGATAAGCGTGAGGTCGGTGGTTCGAGTCCACTCAGGCCCACCATCTTCTATTAAATCGGGGCCTTAGCTCAGCTGGGAGAGCGCCTGCCTTGCACGCAGGAGGTCAGCGGTTCGATCCCGCTAGGCTCCACCAACGTGTTCTTTGAAAACTAGATA